>NZ_PXUD01000101.1:0-16179 GCF_003390965.1 Salinivibrio sp. HTSP | reverse complement strand
TCAACAGGAAGCGCAGTATAGAGATCTCAGTTTTTCCCGCAACCCCTTTTTGCAAAAAAAATCTCACCTGAACGAAATTCGTACAAAATCGTTTTTTTTGTCTATTTTAACCCTTGTGTTTTGCCGCCAGTGTTCACCTTGGCTTACATCGCTCATCATGCTTTTCACTCTTCTCCACTCAAAATGAGGCATACATCATAAAAATTGGCTGGTAGCATGGCCTGCCTGTTTCTCACTTGGGAGTCATCGATATGAAGCATTGGCTTTTTCTAGGGTTTGCTATTGTGGCAGAGGTGATTGCAACCGCATCACTCAAAAACAGTGACGGCTTTTCTAAGCTCGTTCCTTCGATATTAGTGGTGGTGGGATACAGTTTCTCTTTCTATCTACTCGCCCTCACTTTACGCGCAATTCCTGTAGGCATCGCCTATGCGATATGGGCCGGCGCGGGCGTGACATTGATTGCTTTGATTGGTTGGCTAGTCTTTGACCAAAAGCTGGATGCACCGGCGGTGATAGGAATGGCACTGATTGTCTCGGGTGTCGCAGTGATGAATATTTTTTCATCTGCGTCTCCGCACTGAGCCGCGTTATTGGCGTCAGCCCGAGAACGAAAAAACCCAGCCGAAGCTGGGTTTTTTCATTTATGAGGGAAAGGCGATCACATCATGCCGCCCATTCCGCCCATGCCACCCATACCAGCAGCAGCGCCCATATCAGCACCACCGTCTTTTTGTGGCAGATCGGTAACCATGGCTTCAGTGGTGATCATCAGACCCGCAACAGAGGCAGCGAACTGTAGTGCACTACGTGTTACTTTAGTTGGGTCAAGAATACCCATCTCAATCATGTCGCCGTATTCGCCAGTTGATGCATTGTAGCCAAAGTGGTTATCGCCAGATTTCACTTTGTTAGCAACCACTGAGTCTTCATCACCTGCGTTGGTCGCGATTTGACGAAGTGGTGATTCCATGGCGCGCAGTGCAACACGGATGCCCACGTTTTGCTCTTCGTTGTCACCTTTAAGCTCGCCAACTTTGCTCGCCGCACGGATTAGGGCAACACCACCACCGGCAACCACGCCTTCTTCAACCGCCGCACGTGTTGCGTGCAGGGCATCTTCAACGCGATCTTTCTTCTCTTTCATCTCGACTTCTGTCGCCGCACCGACTTTGATCACTGCAACACCGCCAGCCAGTTTAGCGACGCGCTCTTGCAGTTTTTCTTTGTCGTAGTCTGAGGTTGCTTCTTCGATTTGCTGGCGAATCTGCGCAACACGCCCTTCAATCGCCGCTTCCTCACCGACACCGTCAACGATAGTGGTGTTGTCTTTGGTGACGGTAACACGCTTGGCTTGACCCAGGTCTTCCAACGTCACTTTCTCTAGGTCCATGCCGATTTCTTCAGAAACCACAGTACCTGCCGTCAAGGTTGCGATATCTTGCAGCATCGCTTTACGACGGTCACCAAAGCCAGGGGCTTTCACGGCAGCAACTTTGACGATGCCACGCATGTTGTTGACAACCAGGGTTGCCAGCGCTTCACCTTCAAGATCTTCTGCAATGATCAGCAGAGGACGAGACGCTTTAGAAACCGCTTCAAGGGTTGGTAGCAGCTCGCGGATATTCGAGACTTTTTTGTCGATCAGTAGGATAAATGGGTTATCCAGCTCAACGTTACCGGCTTCTTGGTTATTGATGAAGTAAGGAGATAGGTAACCACGATCGAACTGCATGCCTTCTACGACGCTCAGTTCGTCTTGCAGTGATTGACCTTCTTCAACGGTAATAACACCGTCACGACCGACTTTTTCCATCGCTTGAGCGATGATCTTACCAACAGTGTGGTCAGAGTTCGCAGAAATGGTACCCACTTGCTCAATCGCATTGTTGCTGGTGCAAGGCGCAGACAGTTTTTTCAACTCTTCAACCGCCGCAACAACCGCTTTGTCGATACCGCGCTTTAGATCCATTGGGTTCATGCCCGCCGCGACTGCTTTCAAACCTTCATTGACGATAGATTGCGCCAATACAGTTGCAGTTGTCGTTCCGTCACCCGCAGCGTCGTTCGACTGAGACGCCACTTCTTTCACCATTTGTGCGCCCATGTTCTGGAATTTGTCTTCCAGTTCAATTTCACGCGCAACAGAGACGCCATCTTTGGTGATGGTTGGGGCACCGAATGATTTGTCTAGTACTACGTTGCGGCCTTTAGGGCCTAGTGTGACTTTCACGGCATCAGCCAGAACATTCACACCTTCGAGCATTTTCGCACGCGCGTCGTCACTAAATTTAACGTCTTTAGCAGCCATGATTCTATTCCTTTCTTACGTTATTGATTGGAGGTGAAATGAATTATTCAACGATTGCCATAATGTCGCTTTCAGACAAGATCAGAACTTCTTGACCCTCGATTTTTTCCGTCTTGGTGCCAAAGCCTTCAGAGAAGATAACAGTGTCACCCACTTGAACGTCCAATGGCTGCACGTTGCCGTTTTCAAGAATACGGCCTTTGCCTACCGCCAGCACTTTACCGCGGGTAGACTTTTCTGCAGCAGAACCAGTTAACACGATGCCGCCCGCTGATTTAGACTCAGCTTCTTGGCGCTCAACGATAACGCGATCATGTAGTGGACGAATGTTCATCGGTCGTCTCCTGAATTAGTAATGATGTTCCGTTTGATGAAGTAAGTATGCACACAGGCCGTACATGCGTCCGGTTCCTGATGTAACTCCCTATGTGGGGACGCCCTTTTTCTTTCCCAAGGGTTTTACAGTAATTTTTTTGTTTTTTTAGACTGGCAACTTTCTCCGATTGTGAGGATCCGCTAGGGTAAGCCCTCCCAACCCAGTGATAAGCGATTATGAACGACAAACACGGGCTGCTCTCCGCCCCGATCAACCTCACATTGCGTAAGATGACCGTGCCCATGGTATTTGGGCTGTTCGCGATCATCATGTTCAATGTGGTGGATACCTTCTTTATTTCACTGCTTGGCACGGAAGCACTAGCTGCGGTGAGCTTCACCTTCCCCATCACCTTTGCGGTTAACTCCATCACGCTCGGGTTAGGGGTCGGCATTGCCGCCTTGGTGGCGCGATTGCTTGGTCAAGGCGATCATCAAGATGCCGCGCGGGTGTCGAGTCACGGCTTGATCTTGGCGGTATTCATAGTGATGGCCGTCGGTTGGCTGGGGGCGGCTACCATCAATCCAGTGTTCTCCGCACTCGGGGCAAGCGACAACTTATTGCCGTTGATCCACGACTATATGCAGGTATGGTACCTCACCATTCCATTACTTGTGGTACCCATGGCAGGAAACGCCGCTATCCGCGCCACGGGCGACACCAAAACGCCGGCGAAAATCATGATGGTCTCCGGCCTGATTAATGGGACGCTCGATCCCTTACTGATTTTTGGCTTGGGTCCGTTTCCCGAGCTGGGCGTAAAAGGGGCCGCCATCGCCAGCGCCGTCAGTTGGGCGGGGGCATTGATAGCCGCGCTAAGTATACTGATTCGCCGTGAACGGCTACTAATCGCACCACAATGGACCAAGCTGGCGACTGACGTGCGTCAAATCCTTAAAATTGGTATGCCGGCTGGGATGACCAATGCCTTAAACCCGGCGGCAGGTGCCATTTTAATGATGATGCTCGCCTCGCAAGGGACAGAGAGTGTTGCCGCCTATGGCGCCGCTCAGCGTATTGAAGCCATTTTATTAATTGTGATGATGGCGATGACGTCATCGCTCACGCCCTTAATGTCGCAAAACTTTGGCGCGCAATACCATCAACGGGCCTTTCAGGCACTGTTTAGCGCGATGCGCTTTGCCATCTTGTTCCAGTTTGCCCTGTACTTGTCGCTGTGGCCTTTTATCGATCTGATTGCGAATTTGTTCAGTGACGATGTGCGGGTTCAACAAGAAATTGCCCACTATTTGATGGTGGTTCCAGCCAGTTACGGCTTACAAGGCACCTTGATGTTGTTGGTCGGCGGCCTGAATGCTATGAAGCGTTCATTGCATTCGTTCGCCTGCAACCTCGTCCGTTTGTTTGTCTTCTTGGTGCCCTGTGCGTGGCTGGGCGGCATGGTCAACGGCACCCATGGCCTGTTTGCGGGAATCGCCATTGCTAATCTACTGGCCGGTATTATGGCGTACCTGTATGCCGTGGTGCTGCGCCGTCAGACACTCGCGGCATCATTGTCCGTCTGAGCCAACTCATGAACGCGGTGCTGCAGAGCGTCTAACGCCTGATAAAGCGCTTGATACTGCGCCGCACTGAGTCCCTCAAGCATGGCTGTTTCCCACTCCAACACCTTGGGGACAATAGTCTGATAATGGGTGCGTCCTTTATCGGTCAAATGGACTAACGCGGCGCGCTGATCACCTTGGCACGCGCGTCGCTCTACCAGTTGGTGCTGCTCTAAACGGGTAAGCAAGCGCGACACTTTTACTTTATCCAGCCGCGTTTCTGCGGCTAAATCTTTCGCCATCACGCCATCCCGTGCCCCCAAAGAGGCCAGCACGCGCCATTCTGGACGCGATAATCCAAACTCTGCTTCATAACGTGCCGCAAGACTATCGGCCACCAACTCCGCCGTGTGGACCAACTTATAAGGCAAAAAGCTATCGAGTGCTAAATGAGGAAGGGTCATATCAGTTAGTTTCAAATGAAATCATATAACCTACTTTACGAGAGGCTTCGATAAGATGCAAAGGTAGTGCTTTGTTTACACTTACGATTTTTAGGCGGCAAAAATACTGAACACTCAAAGTAAAATATTTGTTAACAGAGCGTTGCTTTTTCTCGTCTCTGATCGCTAGTATAAACGGATAGATTGTTTCTTTTGAAACTATTTGGCCGTCCCGGTGAGCACGGCCGCCCAGCACAAGGAGCGAGTTATGCGAAAGTGGTTTTCATTCCCTATTCGTGAAGGGGATGCCTCACGTCAAGCCCACTGCGACTTTCCCGAGGGAACCTACGAGCGCGAGTGTGGCAAGGAAGGCTTTTTTGGCCCGGCCAGTCATATGTATCACCGCCATCCCCCGACGGGCTGGAGCGAGTGGGAAGGCCCATTACGACCGCATGCTTTTGATACCAACCGAGTTGAAACGCAAGGCACGTCGCCAATGGATGCACCTGTGCTGTTATCTAATGCCAACGTTCAGGTTCGCTTATGGCGTACCGATACCGCCATGTCTTATCTGGTGCGCAACAGCGATGGCGACGATTGCTTGTTTGTCCATCAGGGCGAAGGCTCGCTGTATTGCGATTATGGCCACTTGCGCTACAGCAAAGGCGATTATTTGATCGTTCCTCGCGCCACCAGCTGGCGACTGGTGCCGGATGAGGCCACCTCCTTGCTGATGATTGAAGCGACTCATGGCTCCTACATGAGCGCCGAACGAGGCATTGTCGGCGAACATGCGGTGTTTGACCCTGCGGTGTTAGAACATGCGCGCATTGACGATAGTTTTAAAGCCCAGCAATCCGACAGCGAAAGCTGGCAAGTGATGATCAAATCGCGCCAACAGCTTAACCGTGTCACTTACCCTTATAACCCACTCGATGCCGTGGGCTGGAAGGGCAATCTCACCGTATTCCGGCTCAACTGGCGAGATATCCGCCCGTTGATGAGCCATCGTTACCACTTACCACCATCCGCGCACACCACCTTTGTCGCGCAAGGTTTTGTGATTTGTACCTTTGTCCCCCGCCCGATCGAGTCAGATCCTGGCGCACTGAAGGTGCCTTTCTACCACAATAACGATGACTATGATGAAGTGCTTTTCTATCACCAAGGTGACTTTTTCAGCCGCGATAACATTGATGCCGGCATGGTGACTCTACACCCTTGTGGCTTCCCACATGGTCCTCACCCAAAAGCCTTTGCTGCGGGCAAAAAGCATCAGAAAAAAGAGACCGACGAAGTGGCGGTGATGATTGATACCCGCATGCCACTTGATATGGGCGACGCGGCGAAAGCCACCGAACTGACCGATTATGTTTACTCTTGGCGCACGCCAAGTGACGCAGAATAGCGAAGGAGAAAGCAATGAAACTGGCTTCACTCAAACACGGACGTGATGGCAAATTGATTTTGGTCTCTCGTGACCTTACTCGCGCCGTCCACGCCGACGATATTGCGCCCACACTACAAGCGGCACTCGATAATTGGGCGACACTGGCGCCCAAACTGACTCAGCGCTACGACGCGCTCAACGACAACCAAGTCAGTGAGTCCTTTGCCTTTGACCCAAGCGTCTGCGACTCTCCACTGCCCCGCGCCTTTCAGTGGGCGGATGGTAGCGCCTACGTTAACCACGTTGAACTGGTGCGCAAAGCACGCGGCGCACAAATGCCTGAGAGTTTTTGGACCGATCCTTTGATGTATCAAGGCATGTCTGATGGCTTTCTTGGTCCGCGTGATGAGATTGAATTAGTGGATGATGCGTGGGGCTGTGACTTTGAAGCCGAGCTAGCCGTCGTCACCGATGATGTCCCCATGCACCTAAGCGCTGACAAAGCCGGCCAACACATTAAATTACTGATGCTGGTCAACGATGTTTCTCTGCGCAACCTGATCCCCGGCGAGCTTGCCAAAGGGTTCGGCTTTTTCCAATCCAAGCCCGCCTCTGCCTTTTCGCCGGTGGCGGTTACCCCTGATGAGCTGGGCGATCACTGGCGCGATCATAAAGTCCACTTACCGATGCATGTCACCCTCAACGGCGAATGGTTCGGCTCGCCCGAGGCCGGTGTCGATATGACCTTTGATTTTGCCGAACTGGTCGCCCATGTAGCGAAAAGCCGCCATGTCAGTGCCGGGACTATTATTGGCTCCGGCACCGTGTCCAATACCGATCGCAGTAAAGGCTCGTGCTGCTTAGCCGAAAAGCGCATGCTAGAAATTATCGACCAAGGCGAGGCAAAAACCCCGTTTATGACCTTTGGCGATAGCGTCACTATCGATATGCGCGACAGCCAAGATGCGTCTATTTTCGGCGCCATTGAGCAAACTGTGACCCGTTACATCGCAGAGTAACCTTGATGCGCGCCTAGTACCTCTAGGCGCGCTTGACGTTGACGCCGTCTAGGAGCTTGTATGCTGCTTTATGATTACAGTAAGTCGACCGCGGCCTATCGCGTCCGCATCGCCCTTGGCCTTAAAGGCCTTACCTACCAACGAGAAACCGTTTCTCTGCTGGATAAACACCAGCACAGTGACGCCTATCGTTCACTCAATCCCGCCGGTTTAGTGCCGACCTTGGTCGATGGCGATGTCACCTTGAGCCAATCACTGGCCATTATCGAATACCTCGATGAGCGCTATCCACAGGTCAAACTGCTCCCCAGTGATCCAGTGCAAAAAGCCCAGTGCCGCTCACTGGCACTCGACATTGCCTGTGATGTGCATCCACTCAATAACTTACGGGTTCTACAATACTTAACTGGCCCCTTTGGCCACAGTGATGATGACAAAATCACTTGGTATCACCATTGGCTAAACCAAGGGTTCGATGGCTTGGAAGCCAAACTACAGGGATTAGACAGCTCCTTTATCGGCGGAGAAGCGCCCAATTTGGCCGATATTTGTTTGGTCGCGCAGCTGTTTAATGCACGCCGATTTGCGTTTGATTTAACGGCATACCCAACCCTGACACGCATTGAAGCGCAGTGCCAAACGTTGGATGCATTTATACAGGCACATCCTGATAAGGGCTAAGGAGAGGACATGAAAGACGGATTGTTGTGGGCGCCGGATAAGGAACGTCAAACCCACACCTTACTCGCCGCGTTTATCCGTGCCGTGAATCAGACTCACGACACCCAGCTAAGCGGTTATGACGATCTTTATGCATGGTCAGTACGTCAAAGCGGCGATTTTTGGCAACAGTTATGGCAATTTGCCGGCGTGATCGGCGATCCGGGCGAGAGAGTGTGCGATATCGATCCCGAGCACCCCAATCGAGATAGCCACTGGTTTCCCACCGCACGTCTGAACTATGCCGAAAACCTGCTCAAGCACGCAGAGCAATATGCCGACCAACCGGCGATGATTTTTAGCGGTGAGCATGAGGTAGCACGAACCCTCACTTGGCGTGAGCTCGTTGATCAAGTCGCGGCCATCCGTCACTACCTAGACACACAAGGCGTCCAACCGGGCGATGTGGTTGCTGGCTATTTACCTAACCTGCCTGAAACCGTGATTGCGATGCTTGCCACCGCGGCACTGGGCGCGATTTGGACCTCAACCTCACCGGATTTTGGCGTCGACAGTGTGTTAGACCGTTTTGGCCAAACCGAGCCCAAAGTGCTGTTTACCACCGATCATTACCACTATAACGGCAAAACCTATGACTGCCTGAATAAAGCACAGCAGGTGGTGGATAAGGTACCAGCCATTGAGCGCTTAGTGGTGATCCCTTTTGATGGCGTTCGACCTTCTTTACCTGCTGGCGTGGATAATTGGCAAGATTTATTAGCCCACGACGCGCCGCCGCTTCGCTTTACCCGGGTGGCGTTCAATGCTCCACTCTTTGTGCTTTACTCTTCCGGCACCACGGGCAAGCCCAAGTGCATTATTCATTCGGTAGGGGGAATATTGCTCAATCATTTGAAAGAGCATCAGCTCCATTCGGATGTGCGCCCCGGCGATCGCTTTTTCTATTTCACCACCTGCGGCTGGATGATGTGGAATTGGCAAGTCAGCGCTTTAGCAAGCGGCGCGACCTTGGTGCTTTATGATGGCTCACCGTTTTATCCAGATGCGGGGGTACTTTGGCGACTGGCCGAGCGGCATCAGCTCACCCTTTTTGGTACCGCAGCGAAATACTTAGAAGCATTGGAAAAACAAGGTGTGGCGCCGAAAGATGATTACTCGCTGGCGTCGCTACGCGTCCTATGTTCGACCGGCTCGGTACTTGCGCCCGAGCAGTTTGATTATGTCTATCAAAAGATAAAGTCTAATCTGCAGTTAAGTTCGATTGCGGGTGGCACTGATATTTGTGGCTGCTTTGTTCTTGGCAGTCCACTGTCACCGGTTTATCGCGGCGAAAGCCAAAAGCGCGGCTTGGCGCTGGATGTACAAGTGTTTAACCCCCAAGGCCAAGCAGTTGAGGAGCAGAAAGGGGAGCTGGTGTGTTGCAATAGCTTCCCCAACCAGCCGGTTGGCTTTTGGCACGATACCGATGGCAGTCGCTATCACAATGCCTATTGGAACAAGATGGATGATATCTGGTTTCATGGTGACTATGTGCGCCTGACCGCACAAGGTGGCATGGTGTTTTATGGTCGGTCTGATGCGGTATTGAACCCGGGCGGGGTACGAATTGGTACGGCGGAGATCTATCGCCATGTAAATCAGCTTAGCGAGATCATGGATTCAGTGGTCATCGGTCAGCAATGGAAAAACGATGTCCGCGTAGTGCTATTCGTCAAACTCGCTGCTGGTGTGACACTGGATGAACCACTCAAGCAAACCATCAAAAAAACCATCCGCACCCAGTGCACGCCGCGTCATGTTCCCGCCGTGATTGCCGAGGTGAGCGATATTCCGCGCACCAAGTCAGGGAAACTGGCCGAGCTGGCGGTGCGCGATGTGGTCCATGGCCAAGACGTGGCACAGTTAAGCGCCTTGGATAACCCAGCATCACTCGATCAATACCGTCAGCGCCCCGAGCTCACCCAATAAGCGGACGTTATGATCGAAAAAGGCCGCATCCTCATGATGCGGCCTTTTGGCTGAATTTAACCCCGAAATGGCTTAGCGCAGACGATGGTCATCATCGTCGTCATCTTTGCGCTCATATTCCCCCTCAAAGGTGTTGCCATCGTCACCACGGCCTCCGCGACGAAAAGGATCTTCCCCAAAAGGTCCTTGCGCATTGCCCCCTTGATGGAAGCCACCTTGGCTAAAGCCCGCTTGAGAGACAGTGACGCGCTTCATCACTTGTTTGGCGAGCGCGGCACGCGGTGCTGGTAGCAGCACCAACATCCCCATTGCATCGGTCATAAAGCCTGGCGTTAACAGCAGCACGCCAGCGACGGCCAGCATCACGCCTTCAAGGATTTGCTGGGCGGGCAATTCTCCGCGATTAAGCCTGTCTTGCACCGAGGCCAAGGTCATCAGTCCTTGGCTGCGCACCAAGGAGGCTCCGACGAATGCGGTGATCAAAACCAGCGCCAGTGTTGGCCACAATCCCAACCAACCACCAACCTGAATAAACAGGCCGATTTCAATCACTGGGACCAGAATAAATAGCAGCAATAAGATTGGAAACACGATTCACCTCGCGCTGGAAATGGACTTTTCATCCTAACATCAAAATCCGCCAAACGCCGAACAACGAAACCGAATTTAGCGCTTGAATCAATGTGCAAGAAAGCGCATTTTGTCTATGCGCCATGCTACAGCTGTGACCGGGGTCAGCCCTTTTCACCGCATTATATGCTGTAATGGCGGCTGAAAGGATGTAACAGATAATACATCCAGCCAAAATCTCTGAGGAATGGATTCTACAGCAAAATTTGTGGCGACGTTTTAATCATTATAATAACTTGATGTTAAGGCCAACGCATGTCTCAGACGATTGTAACACCCAATGAAACCTCGATCCTCACTACTGCAACCCGTTTAGAAGAAGATTTACTCGGCCAACGCGCGGTACCTGCCGATGCCTACTACGGTATCCATACGTTGCGGGCAGTCGAAAACTTTACCATTTCCGGTACCCGGATTTCTGATATCCCCGATTTCGTTCGCGGCATGGTTTACACCAAAAAAGCCGCTGCGATGGCAAACCAAGAGCTTGGTGTTATTCCTGCCGATGTCGGTGATTACATCATCAAAGCTTGTGACCAGATTTTAGAAACCGGCAAATGCATGGATCAGTTCCCCTCGGATGTCTTCCAAGGCGGCGCAGGCACCTCTGTCAACATGAATGCCAACGAGGTGATTGCCAACCTTGCGCTTGAACTGATGGGGCATGAGAAAGGTGACTATGATGTGATTAACCCCAACGATCACGTCAATAAGAGCCAATCCACCAACTGTGCGTACCCAACAGGCTTCCGTATTGCCGTTTACAACAGCATTCTCAAGCTGATGGATGCGATTGATTACCTGCAAAAAGAATTCGATGCCAAAGCTGAAGCCTATGCGCATGTCATCAAAATGGGCCGCACCCAGCTACAAGACGCGGTACCGATGACGGTCGGGCAAGAATTCAAAGCGTTCTCAGTGCTACTGCGCGAAGAAATCAAAAACATTAAATATACCGCCGCGCTACTGTTAGAGGTCAACCTCGGCGCCACCGCGATTGGCACCAAACTGAATGCCGCAGAAGGCTATCAGCAACTGGCGGTGAAACGCCTAGCTGAAATCACAGGCCTGCCGTGTATCCCAGCAGAAGATTTGATTGAAGCCACGTCAGACTGTGGATCGTATGTGATGGTCCATGGCTCGCTAAAACGCCTGGCGGTGAAACTATCGAAGATTTGTAACGACCTCCGACTGCTCTCCTCGGGCCCACGTGCCGGGCTCAATGAAATTAACCTACCTGAAATGCAGGCCGGTTCATCCATCATGCCCGCTAAGGTTAACCCGGTGATCCCAGAAGTGGTTAACCAGGTTTGCTATCGCGTGATGGGGAATGACACCACCATCACCTTTGCTGCCGAAGCCGGTCAATTGCAACTTAACGTGATGGAGCCGGTGATTGGCCAGGCGCTGTTTGAGTCAATCTCCATTCTGGCGAATGGCTGCCGGAACTTGGGTGAGAAGTGCGTGAGTGGGATCACCGTTAACCAAGCAGTGTGCGAACACTACGTGCTTAACTCGATTGGGATTATCACTTATCTTAACCCCTTTATCGGCCACCATGAAGGCGATATTGTCGGTAAGATTTGCGCCGAAACGGGCAAGAGCGTCAAAGAGGTGGTGCTCGAGCGTGGTTTAATGACCGAGGCGGAGCTGGACGAGATCTTCTCGGTGGAGAACCTGATGCATCCTAAGTATCGCGGTAAACGCTTTAACGCCTAGTGGGTCAGTCATCAGTGGGTCACTCACAACAGACACCAACCACCTACAGAGACAACAAGGGCGCTGACAGCGCCCTTCTTTTATACCTTAAATTGCCGTTACAAGACCTGGGTAATCAGCAAACCACAAGCGATACTGAACACCATACTCAGCAAGCCTGGTGCCATAAAGCTGTGATTAAAAATATACTTACCAATCCGCGTGGTGCCGGTTCGGTCAAAGTCGATGGAGGCAATGATCGGCCCGTAGTTAGGAATAAAGAAGTAGCCATTCACCGCTACAAAGGTCGCAATAATCATCGAAGGCGGCAGCCCCAAGGTAATCGCCACAGGCACCAACACCGCTGTCGTTGCACCTTGGCTGTTCACCATGACTGACAAAGCGAACAGCGCAAACGCAAATGTCCACGGTGCCATCTCAACCAAGCCAGACACCGCCTCTTTTACCATCTCGCCATGGCCACCAATCAAAGTATCACCTAGCCAAGCAATACCAAAGATAGCGACAATCGCACGCATCCCGGCATGGAATACCGAACCTTGGCTAATCGCATTGCCGTCCGGCTTACAGGTCAAAATGATCAGTGCCCCCACTGACAACATCACGATTTCAATGGTATGCGCCATCCCCATTGGCTCGCCATCAAAGGCCGGGCGCAGGGTTGGGAATGCCCCCATTATGACCACGGCTAAGGCACCAAATAAGAACAAGCCAACCGATTTCTTCGCCTCCGGCGTGACTTCGATATCTTCCACCGCCAAATCCGCTTCCATTTCTCGACGAAAGTCGGGATCTTGTAAGCGGCGTTGATATTCAGGATCGTCTTTAAGCTCTTTACCCAGCTTATTAACAATCACACACGCCAAGGCAAGGCCAATAAAGGTGCTGGGAATGGTAACCGACAGCACATCAGTAAGGGTAATCCCTTGCGGCTCTAAAAAGGCCACACACGCCACCACCGCAGCGGCGATGGGGCTGGCCACAATCGCAAATTGCGAGGCAATGACCGCCATCCCTAACGGACGAGCCGGACGAATGCCGCTTTTACGACTGACTTCAGCGATAACAGGTAAGACCGAATAGGCAACGTGTCCGGTTCCCGCCATCATGGTGAATACATAAGTCACTAAAGGGGCAACAAAGGTAATGTGACGTGGGTTTTTACGTAATATATTGGTGGCAATTTTAATTAAAAAATCCAAGCCACCTGCTGCTTGCATGGTGGCTGCCGCGGCGACCACCGCCATGATCATTAATAAAACATCAATCGGCGGATGCGTGGGCTGTAAACCAAACCCAAAACTTAAGACAGCGAGCCCGACCCCGCCCATCACACCTAAACCAATGCCGCCGATACGGGCACCAATTAAGATGCAGCTGAGTACCACTAATAACTCAACCAAGAACATAACTTTCTCCTACTTTGGATAGACGTCCCCACGCGTCCGTTCACATGCATTCATTGTCTATGGCACGCCCATGGCGTATTGGGGGTAGATACGATATGACGGCTCCTCCGTCGGCCTATCGCCACTAATAAGCACCATCCTTGGTGGGAGATGTGAGCAACCGCGCTCAGCACCATCGCCAAATCCTAACCAGGTGCCGTCACGCGTATGTTGATTCAGGTAAGAAAAAGTAACACTTTTCGCGAACTGACAACAAAAAGTTCGGGAAATGAGATCTTTAACCTGGACGCTGATGGACTTTTCATTCTTCCTTACTGATGTTACGTTATAACATAACAAACAACGGAGAGTCGTTATGAAAGCCAATATCCATCCCGAATACCGTTCTGTCGTTTTTCATGACACCAGTGTTGACGCCTATTTTATTGTCGGCTCAACCTTGCAAACATCACGTACCATCGAGTGGCAAGATGGCAAAACCTATCCTTACTACCCACTGGATATCTCGAGCGCCTCACATCCGGTATATACCGGGAAGGCAAGAGCGACGAACAAAGAGGGGCGCGCGGCACACTTCGCGCGTAAGTTTGGCCAAGTCGGCCGCCGCAAAAAGGCGTCGTCATGAAGGTCGTTAACTCACTAAAAAGCGCCCGCCAGCGCCATCCTGATTGTCAGGTTGTCCGTCGTCGCGGGCGCATGTTCGTCATCTGCAAAACCAATCCACGTTTTAAGGCCGTACAAGGCCGCGCGAAAAAACGCGCCTAAGCGTCGGCGACGCACTGCCACTGATGGGGCAGTGCTTCTCGGCGTGCAAACATCTTGATGTGGCTACTGACCGTCTCAGTCACCAAGGTTAAGCTCGCTTCATCGTCGGCATGGCATGTAACACGCAACTGGGTTCCTTGCACCTGCATATCACACACTCCCGCAGGGAAATGTACGCGTCCTGTTTGCTCATCCCAGCTCGCCTCGACTTTGCGACCAAAGTGACGACACAAGGTCTGCAAGTAACGTGGGGCATGCTCGGAGTCAATTATCGTCGTCATACTAGGCGTCAATGCTCCTTGATAGGTGGGCGCAAGCGCCCACCTCTTTGCGATTAAAATTGATAGGATGCCGTCAATTTAATATTGCGACCAGGCTCGTAATCGAGGATTTCTGCGCCTCGTTTACCTGAGGTTGACGCATGCGAGCGATAGCGACTGTCAAACAGGTTGTCGACCCCTGCCGTCAAAGTGAACCCGTCTACTGCCATCGGTTGCCACTGAGCGAACACGTTGTGGACTGTGTAGCCCGGCTTGGTCAAGTTGCTATCAGGAACGGTGGTCGATCGCTGAATTTGAGTGTTCCACCCCAGCAAAACATCCCAACGGGTCAACGCGTAATCCGCATTCAAGGCTACGGTATCGCCGAGGTGGCGGGCGCGACCAAAAATCTGATCCAGTTGATACGCCTCTGAATAACTCACATCCGTGCGACTGTAACTGGCTGACGCCGTCCACTGCTGCCATGCCCAATAGGTACTCGCCTCAAAACCGCGATAGGTGACATCGCCACGGTTGGTGGTTTCATAAGCCCAGTTGCCACCGCCATCTTTGTAGCTGCGCACCACAATTTCATCATCGAGTTCAGTGCGAAACACCGTCAAATTGGCGGTCAACAAGTAGTCTTTTTGCGCCGCTGCATTAGACAGGCGCACGCCAGTTTCATCGGTCCGGCCATGCTCGGCTTTCAAGTCTTTATCCGCGCTTTCACTCAGTGCTGTGGTGGTAAATGACTCGTTCAATGGTGGCGCTTTGTGCAGCTCCCGGCTATTGGCAAACACGGTGAGATAGTCGTTAGCGACAAACTCGGCCCCCAATGCCAACGACACATCATCATAACGCTGACTCGAGCTGGTCGCTCGGCGATCAAAGCTGTCATAACGCGCCGCGGGCGTCACCGAAAAACGTGGGGTCAGCGCTATCTTGTCTTCCACATACAGCGCAATCTTGTCGGCCGATTCCAAAATCTGTACACCCGGTTTGGCAAATTGAGTGTCGTTGTCTTGATTTTCATAGTGCGCACCGTACGCGAGTTGGTGATCGCCAATACGCTGTGACACACTGAGTTTTACCCCAAGGTTCGTGTCTTCCGCCACGTTGACGCCTTTGCGGTCAGCCAGAAATGGGTGGGTGGCAAATTCGGTTTCATCACGGGTGAGTGACAGCTGGTTATAATAGGCCAGCGCTTTCAATTCGATAGCTTGTGACGGGGTGTATTCGTAATTGATCGTGGCGGTATCGCGATCGTAGGTCACTGGCAGTATCATTTCACCGGTACGATTGCGGTTGAAGCTTACACCCATATCAGGACGCGGCAGATAGTCGCCCTTATCGCGATACTTATCATAACTGAGTTCAAAGCGATGCCCACTTGCAGGCTCCCAGCCTACTTTTACTAAGCCATTAGTGATCTCTCCCTCACCGCCAAAGGTGCGATTACCGTCACCATCTTTAAAGTTGTCCCGATCAAAACGGCTAATATATGCCATCGCATCCCATTCATCACTCAACAACCCATAAACGGTCAACGAGCCTTGTTGGGAGTCATTACTGCCCCAACCAGCACTTAGGCGTGCTCCAAATGTCTCATTAGCACGCAAGAGATCGTAGGGATCTTTGGTTTCAAACGCGACCGCACCCCCTAGCTCGCTGGTGAGAATCGACGAGGCGCCCACCGCGACATC
>NZ_PXUD01000100.1:0-6070 GCF_003390965.1 Salinivibrio sp. HTSP | reverse complement strand
AGGGCTGTTTTGGTTTTCGTGCGCTATTGTCCAAAGTGTTAGATAAGCCATATTTTGTGAGATGGATTCAAAAGGCGGACTGTTCGAAAGCTGTGCTTAAGCGAGCTATCACTAATATCGAACCTGAGAATGGGTATGGCAGGTGGGGAGTGCGCATCAAAAGGACGTTTAAGTGCGATTAATTTGCTACATATATGCTACACAGCAAAATAAAAAGCAAAAGGCCTGAGTGGTTACTAACCTCTCAGGCCTTTCTGTGACTGGTGGCCCCTCCCAGACTTGAACTGGGGACCAATCGATTATGAGTCGTGATATGGCTGTTTTCCATAAAATCTCACGTCATCTCAAATTAGTTTATTTGTGACTAAATTCAACTAGTTAAAAACATTCCTTTGGTTTATCTTTTCTCACCTAGTCTCATTCAGGTACGCTCTTGTTTGACTAATTGTTTGACTAAAAATCGCCGTAGTCAAACAAGGGAATCTTTGAGTGAGGGAATGCGCCATGTTAACAGTAAGCGGTATTCGGGGGCTAAAACCCAAAGCCAAACCCTACTATGAGTGGGACAGTAATAGTGAGCGCGGAACGGGCAAGTTGGCAGTGCAAGTCACGCCAAAAGGCGGCAAGCGTTTTGTGTTTCGTTACTTTATGGACCGCAAAGCGAAGTTCATTCCGTTAGGGCAGTTTCCTGCGCTGTCGCTTACTGAGGCAAGGGCAAAACAGAAAGAGCTGGGGGAGTTGCTTTTACAAGGGATTGACCCGAAAGAGCAAATCGAAACGCAAAGGCGTGAACAGGAAAGCGCAAAACGCGAGGAGGCAAGAAAAGGGTCAATACAGCAATTATTTGAAGCCTATGTCGCGCAAATGGTGCGGGACGGTAAGCGTACCCACAAAGCGGTCCTCGCCTCTCTTGAGAAGGAAGTGTATCCGATTATACCTCCTTCCACCAAAGCCAAGAATGTCACCACGCACGAGTTAAAACTGGTGTTGGCGGAAATGATAAGGCGTGGGGCGAGAACGCAGTCAAACCGTGTACGCAGCTATCTGATGGCCGCGTTTAACTACGGACTAAGGCACGATAACGATCCTGCTAACTTCATTGATGAGGCAAAGTTTGGGTTGGTGTTTAACCCAATGACGGCTATCCCCAAACAAAAAGATGCAGAGCGCGTGGGTAATCACTACCTCAAAATAGGTGAAGTGATCCAGCTAATCGCCGACCTGAACGGGGAATATGAACGGTTTAGAATGGGTGATACTATCCGGTGCCTCATTTTGCTTTGCCTCTATACTGGGGGCCAGCGACCTTACGAGCTGGCGGCTTCGAAGTGGGAAGCGGTAGATTGGCAACAGAAATCGCTATTGGTAAGTCGTGATCTGTCTAAAAATAAGCGAGAGCACATCATTCCCCTGACTGAATCCGCGCTGGTGGTTCTTGACCAACTGCGTGAGGTAAACCAAGACTCTGACTTCATTTTTCCGCACCGCTTAAACCGCGATGAACATATCCGAATGGATTCGCTTTCTCAGGCAGTTACCCGATACCGCGAGGCAACGTCTTTTGTTTCGTCCTTCACTCCCCGCGACATTCGCCGGACCTGTAAAACCCTGATGGGCGAGATTGGCATTTCTAAATCACTGCGGGATCGTATTCAAAACCATGCGCTCAATGACGTATCCAGCAAACACTATGACCGCTATGAATACCTGCCCGAGAAACGAAGGGCTTTGGAATCATGGGAGCAACGATTAAACGAGGGCACCAGCGTCAATAATGTGGTGGCATTCAAAGGAAGGACTTGAAGGTTTGCATCTCAGCTAGTACCGGGAGTGTCACGATATTCGTTTCTGCTATCAAGGTATTGCAAAGCAGAGCTTTAGGGCGGGTGAATGAGGTCTAAAATGTCGATCTCCTGTTACTTATTGGAGAACGATACGATTCCGCTGGTAGGCGCTTAAATTACCTTAATGCGCTTATTTTGAAAAATGTGATAAAAAACCAATGTCAGGCCCTTCCTAACCCAAAATCTATGCTTATATTAACTAGCCATGTTCTGAATTTAACCGACGGAGAAATAGAGCATGGCAACACCACGAATTGTTTCCCTTAAAGAAATGTCAGCCCTTGTCGGGCGCTCCCCTAAGACTATTTGGCGCTGGTGGCGCAAGGAGCAGTCGTTCCCTCCTCCTCAGCAAAACAACGGACGCACCATTGGCTGGAGCGAAGCCGACTATGAGGCATGGCTTAATGGGGAGTGGCAACAATGAGCAAGTTTTCTGCACTAAGTAAGGCCAAGCTGGCTGAACAATGCTTATCAGAGCTTTTACGCCGTGGCAAAGCTGGCCTATCTCCGATAGACGTAAATATCCGAGCTCTTACCCATGCTAGCTTTTTGGATGGGGCCGGTAAATTTGGGAATATCGCATTCCCTACGGATATGAACATCTTTTGTATACGTCATGGTATTCGAATCGTCAGTCAATCCACGCCGTTTACCAGTGTGCGCGGTTGCAAGGCCATATTTAAACGCTACTGGCTGGCTGAACTCGATGCGGCACAAAGCGCGGTTAGTGTGCTTAATAGCTGGCGAGCCAAATGGGGAGTCAGGCCACCATCAAAGTGTAGTCGCAATCCCCTGCTAGCCGCCTTTCAGTCGAGAGCAACAATATTCGGAGGGGGAATATTATGACGAGTTTAACCAAGCATCCTGTCGATCACGCTGAGCTGGCGGATAAAGCCTTGTGTCAGCTAGAGAGCCTAACTGTCGTACTTAGTACTGCTCATTTTGAGGTGGTTGATAACCAGCATTGCAAGGGAGTGGTATGGGCACTTCAGGAGCTCGCGACAACGGCTAAGCGTCACTTACAGGCTAGTCGAGACGATATACCCCCGCGCCGTCGATAGCAGGAAATCATTCAAACCAGTGGCTGTCAGTGTTGGCAGCCATTTTTATTGGCAATGACAAAAGCAAGTCACTGCCACCAGTTAAGCACCTGATTTTACGGGGTTGAGACGAGATGAGATATGTTTTCCAGGTTTTTTAAGCAAATTTCCACTTAATTCGAAGCGCTTGGTTACTGAGAATGACTAGGCAGGCCGCAAGCCAAGTTGATAGTGGCCACTTACCAAAGTCAAGGAAACATGTCGGGTTTTATTAATATCTTCTACTCAATATCCACATCACTGATAAGAGAAGTAAGGGCAATAGACTTTGGTTCGCCCACTTCCGGAACGTACGTTGACACGAAGCGACTTTAAAGCCGCGGACGGTGATGAAAAGCGAGCAGGTTAAGCAATGAAAAGGGGGGCAAGAATTGGCTTACTCCACTAATACGGGATTTTTCAAAACCAAAGACGGTCGCTGCTGGGGGGTCAATACTGGGCCAAACTTATCGCCGCTCTACACCGACATTCTTCGGGGTTTGGTAAACCAGTTGGAGGCGATGGAGTCTCACTATGCGCGGGTGTTCTGCTTTCGTTTTGATTTGCACCTAACGGAATACACCGACAACAATGCGACAGTGAGCCGCTTACTCTCTCTAGTGGTACAAGCCCTAAAGCGGTACTACAATACGCCTAACATTGGCTATCTATGGGTGAGAGAGCATGAAAGGGCCAAACAACAGCATTACCATTGCGTGCTGTTTTTGGATGGCTCAAAGGTGAATCACTTCCATACCATTCAAACCACCATTGACGACTACTGGGCAGCTTTTGAAGGCGGTCATGTCCAAGGGTGCGGTTTTAAAGTACTACCCAGAGGGGATTCACACGCCAAAGCTGAGATCATTTACTGGCTGTCGTATCTCGCCAAAGTGCGTGGCAAAACCAATGGAAAAGGAAAACACTATAGGCCCAACCAAACTAAACGCTACGGTGTCAGTAGGGTTAAAATAAAAGCGAAAAATTGCGCACTTGTAGACAAAAAGAAAAACCGCACACCGATGACATCTTTGCGCCGCTAGCCTTTGTGGGGCGCGGGTTTTGAGCCAAAAAGTGCGCAAAAGACTGCGCAGTTTTAAAGGGAGAAAGTGCGCAGTTACAGACAAGACGAACTTTGTTTGCACCTATCCACACTCCCTCCGGCTCAGCGCATCGTTTTGATATGGCTCGTCATCAATGATTTCAATGTGGCGGCTATTTGATAATGCTAGGTTCTTTCGTTTCCCAAATAACGCCAATGTTCAGCGGCCGGTTTTGAGTGCAACAGAAACCGGTTCGGTGGATGGACAAAACTAACTACAATACTAATAGTTTATCAGAAAACGGCGGCTTGAAGCTTTGTAAATGTCTTGCTATCAGTTGTAGCCAATAGCTTTCTACCATCTTTGAATTTAGCAACAAAGGTAACTTCTTTCTTTTTCCCACCCAGTAGTAGTCCAGCTAACAGGCCAGCAGGGCCTAAAAGGAGAGCACCAGCAGCCCCCCAACCAACAGTACCTCCAACCTTTTTTACGTTTTCTTCTGAAGCTACTTCAACCATCTCCAATTCTTTAATGGGGATTTGTTCTCCAGCCCAGCTATGCTTCTTCGTTTTGAGGGTCATAATCCCAAATGTAAATTGCCCTTCATCCTGCAAAAAGTCACCTGCGTGTACTTTAATTTTTGCCATGTATTGCTTCCTCTCCTTGCATAACACCCCTAGTAGGGAAATATTTTCAGGGGATATATTTTACTTTTTTACCTTAGCGATGAGAAATATACCCTGCTACCTTTTTTATACTTTTAGTTGCCTTACCTAACTTGCACGAGGCCAGGAATCAGGCCAGTAAAATATTTTTTTACATAATTTGAATCTTGCTCCCAATCTTTAATTATTTTGCGATATTTAAGAGGATTGCAGGTTAACATCTCAGCCATAAAATAGAACGTAATGCAAGCATCTCGTTGTTCAAGGATATCCTGCACACCGGCCTCGTAAATGTAACCGTTATTTTCATTACACTTACTAACAAAGGTATCACTTATCTCTAGGGAATTTTTCAAATGCTTTAATATACCGGCAAACGGGAGGATTGGTGCATAGGGAATGAGCTTTAAAGTATATTTTATCTTACCCTTTACATCAGGCTCTAAAATGATAACTCGAACTAATTTTCGCTGCCTTAACTTTTCTTTTAGTAAATTATCATAATGTGAAATGACCTTGATAGCGTTTCTTTTTTCAAAACATAAAATAACGTACAAATAAAAAAGTGGAATAAATAATAAAAATAGCGTCTGCAGCGCTGTCAATAAGTTTTCTTCGATTTCCATAGTTGTTCTTTTCTCTGGTATAACGCCAGCTATCACGCGCTTGTCGCGTGCATGGCATTGTTAGGAATACTGGCCTGTTAGAGCACAAAGCTTTTTATTATATCTAAAGCCTTTGGATGCAAATCATCATAAATGGTTTCCATTAATTCTCCAAGTTGATAACTTCTGAACTGTTTATCAAAATCTTCAGAACAAAACCGAGCCGATTTATTCTCTGAAAAAATACCGCTATCGATGCGGACTATACGGCGGTGTTTTGATACATTTGCGATATGCTCTAACTCCTGATAGGAATCAGAAGCACGTAACGCTTTAATTTTAGCCACTCCATCGGAAAACGTTGAAGATGCATGAGAGTTGATAATGCAACCCCAGTTTACATGACGAGATTCGGCATCATCATTTATCTCTATGAGGAGATTTAGCAAATATGGAATCGACTCAATCAATGAGTGGAGAGCACGAAAAAACGAAAAGCAATTAGCCTCAAAAGCCACCCGATAGTACTGAGGGTTCTGAATT
This sequence comes from Salinivibrio sp. HTSP, assembly GCF_003390965.1. Taxonomy (NCBI): domain Bacteria; kingdom Pseudomonadati; phylum Pseudomonadota; class Gammaproteobacteria; order Vibrionales; family Vibrionaceae; genus Salinivibrio; species Salinivibrio sp. HTSP. The sequence continues at coordinate 291 of NZ_PXUD01000100.1, read as the reverse complement.
TCTTTTCCGTCTAGCTCTCCCGCCATAGCAGAAAGAAAAAGCTTATACTCTTTATGATATTGCTCGTAGTGGTATCTGCAGTATTCGTCTTGATACCCGAGACTTCTAAAAGCTACTTCAAATCGAGAGTTGCGTTTTGCATCAACATTCGTGTTTAAGCGCTCTCGCAGATCTTCAATTTTAAGCACTTAAATCCTCCTAACGAATGACATGGATTCCCCCTCTTGAAGATCTGCCACACTTAGGTGCGGCCTTTAATACCGGAGGTAACCATGTCTACTCAATTCTTTT
>NZ_PXUD01000099.1:0-2137 GCF_003390965.1 Salinivibrio sp. HTSP | reverse complement strand
GCGTGTAAATACACTTGCTCACTGCCCGATTGGTCTTCGAACGTGAGCTCGTTGTAACCCTCGCCTTGGTGGCTCTCACTGCGCCAAACCGTCTTGGTTTTGTGTGCCGGTAAGGTATAAGGCGGTACATTGGTCGCATGATACGTGCGGCCGGTGATAATCGGTTGGTCCGGGTCACCGTGTAAGAAGGACACAATCACTTCATGGCCAATGCGGGGAATGGCCATCATGCCGTATTGGCTGCCTGCCCAACCTTGAGCAACACGAATCCAGCAGCTGCTTTTGTCATCGCCGTTGGAATAACGGTCCCACGGGAAGTGGACTTTCACCCGACCGTGTTCATCACAAAAGATTTCTTCGCCATCCGGTCCCACCACGGTGCCTATCATGGGGCCATCCACTTGAGGTTTAGGCGTGGGGGTGGCACGCCACGGGGTGGTGGCAGGAATAAGCATAAACTGGTTGTTGTAGGTAGTGGCCCCTTGGCCGCCCTCTTCTTCCAGAGCTTGTGGTTGGCTGCCTTGGTGATGCACGCGGACTACTTGCCACGCTTGGTTCACGCTCTCATCCAGATGGTCGCTGATGGTAACGCGATAGCCAGCCCGTAATGCGGGCTCATTGCTTTGGCCGTTGGCGTGTTCGGCCTCACGGCGTAAGTACTCTAAGCGGGTTTGGTTAAACGCCTGTCCGGTGGCGTCGTCTTTAAAACGGCCCGGGAAGTCAAAGTGCTCGTAGCTGTCGGTGCGCTGGTAATCAATGCCATCGGCTTGCGCCGCTTGTTGGAAGCTGTAACTTGGCTTTTTAAAGCTGTAGTCCTTTAAGGCCGTGTGACTAGGGCGTGCCGCGGTGTGGCGTGTCAGGCCATAGATGTACGGGGTATCGGTACGACCGCCGCTGACAGCATTATAGGGCACAGGACTGTCAAGCTGAGGCAAGCTGTCGGGCGCATCAGTCACTATCAGGGTATGGGTGTTGGCATCGTGCTCATGGTGATACACCAAGCCTTCTTCTGCCGCTAAGCGGTGGAAGAACGCTAAGTCACTTTCACGGTACTGCACACAGTATTCGCGCTCGGCATAATCACGGGTTAGCGAGAAGCTAACCTCCGTCACCCCCATTTCCGTGAGCAGGGTTTCTAGAATAGTCGGCACGGTTTGATGCTGGAAGGTACGACTGTTTTGGCGAAGCGACAGACGATACAGGGCGGGCACCAAGGTTAAGCGGTAGCGGGTAAAGTGATGACCAATGTCACCTTGGCTAAAAGCACTGGCGATACCCTGCAGCCGTTTGACCAGCTCGCCATTGCGCCACAGTGTCAGCTGCACCGGCTTGTCGACCACTTGCTCTGGCGTGATGTCGGTATGGCGGCTCGCCAATGCCACCTCATACTGGAACCCATACACTGGATTGCCATTCAGGCCAGCTTGGTGAGAGAGGCACTCGTCCCCTTGGTAGTCCACCACCACGAACGGTTGCGGGTCCAGCCCCGCCACGGTTAACGCTATTTGCAATGTCGCCATCTGTGTATCCTTCGCCCTGCTTGTTTACCCTGATACGTTCAGCCAGACCCTGCCGTCTGGCTCAACGCACCACAGCCCGCCCGTAAAGGCAGGCTGTTTGTGTCTTCATGTTGCCATGAAGGATTAGGCTTCGATTGGCTTGCGCCAGTCGTCTGAGCCTGAGGTGCCTGCGTTAACGTGGTCCCAGGTCACTTTGCGGTAAGACATCGACACCGTCAGGTTCTGGGTGAAGTCTGACTTCGCCGGGTCTTGGCAATGAGGCATCTCGCAGTGAATGTCCACAATCGAGGCACTTTCCAGCTTGGTGGTAAAGAAGTTTTCTTGTTTACCTTCAATCGAGGTGCGGTACCACTTTAGCTCGACCGTTGACATCTTCTCACCTGACGCCAGTGCGTTATAAAGCAATGGCACCGCTTTGTTGAGTGCGACAGTGAATTGGAAAGGCTTGTGCACACGTTGGCCTGACGGCTGACCTGACTGTGGGTCCGTCGGCACGGTCACGTTGTGGTTAAACTGTTGTACCAGCATCTCGTCTTCGTGCCCTTCCACAAACGCATCACCGATAGAATCGGCGGTGCAGGCACCGGCAGTAATCAAACCCTGAGTTTCACCTTCAA
>NZ_PXUD01000098.1:0-3676 GCF_003390965.1 Salinivibrio sp. HTSP | reverse complement strand
CAGTTGACTTCCCCTCGCCAGTTTAACCATGAGTGTTGCACTTATTTATCTGAATTCAGGAGGATGAACAAGCCAATCGGCTCGTTCATCCTTTTTTGTTTGTGGTTATCGCACAATTAGTCCGAGTAGGATACCGACCACACCAAAGTCTGCATCGCTAAAGGTGGTGTTGGCAAAGCCCAGATCGCCGAGCACTGGGAGCAAGAACACGGGCAGGAAGGTGATCAGTAAGCCTTGCGCAAACGCCCCTAATATTGCGCCGCGTCGTCCGCCGGTGGCATTACCGAATACCCCTGCTGCTGCGCCGACGAAAAAGTGGGGCACTACACCAGGGATAATCACCGTAAGCCCTAAGATATAGAGCAAGAACATACCGACAAGCCCAGCAACAAAGCTTGATAAAAAGCCCACTAACACCGCATTGGGGGCGTAGGGGAAGACCACGGGACAGTCGAGTGCTGGCTTGGCATTGGGCACCAGTTTGTCGGAAATCCCTTTAAACGCCGGTACAATCTCGGCAATCACCATTCTTACCCCTTGCAAGATCACATACACCCCGCCTGCAAAGGTGATGGATTGCATTAATGCAAACATAAACCAGTGTTTACCGTCACTCACTTCGCGCACAAAGTCTCCGCCGGCAAACAGACACGTCACCATAAAAATAATCCCCATGGTGAACGAGATAGCGACTGGCGTATCACGCAAGAACAACAGGCTTTTGGGCACGTCCATGTCTTCGGTGGAGTGGGCTTTGTTGCCAAACTTGCTGCCAATAAAGCCGGCTAACACGTAAGAGAGGGTTGAAAAGTGACCAATGGCGACTTCATCTGAGCCGGTGACTTGTTGCATGTAGCGATGGGCGATGGCAGGGAAGAACACCATCACCGAGCCGACAACCACAGAGCCTAATGCGACCAATGGGATCCCTTCCATTCCGCTGGTGGAAAGGATCGCGGCGACCATCATCGACATAAACAAGGTGTGATGACCGGTTAAAAAGATGAATTTCCACGGGGTTAAGCGTGCGATAAGAATGTTAACCAGCATGCCGAAGAACATGATCATTGCCATTTCTTTACCAAAGGCTTCTTGAGCAATGGAGACAATGGCTTCGTTGTTGGGCACCACGCCACTGATACCAAACGCATGCTGGAAAATGGTGGCAAAATCCCCGAGTGAGCTGACTACCAATGAGGCACCGGCTCCTAGGATCACAAAGCCTAGAATGGTTTTGATGGTGCCTTTGATGCATTCGGTCGCGGGCTTTTTCTGGGCGATTAAACCAATCAGTGCAATCAAACCCACTAATACTGCGGGCTCAGAGAGTACGTCTTTCATCAGGAAGTTAAAAAAGGGCATAACGTCACTCCTTATAGGGCACCAAGTGCTTGTAGGACCTCAGACAAGCGGGTTTTCATTGCCTCTTTGTCCACCATGTTGTCGAGTGCGACAATGCGCGGCGATACATTCATCGCTTGTAACTGTTGGGCGATATCATTGGTGGCGACGAATATATCGGCTTCTGTCCCAGAGACGGAGCCCAGATCGATATGGTCGACACTGGCTTCTATGCCAAGATCGTTGATGATTTTTTTGATACTCATTTCCATCATTAGGCTGGTGCCAAGACCGTGGCCGCATACGACTGTGATTTTCATAATTCAGACCTTCTATTTGGGTTAACAGATGCATTTTCAGCATGTTCGTTGTTTTAAAGTCGATAGCTAAGGGCGAGCCCTTTGTGTCTTTGCGTTTTGTTGCTACCGATGTAAGGGTTAGTAGTTGGCGATAATGGCTAATATCTCATCCACGTTGGTGGCGCGGCTGATCTGTGTGATGTGTGTGTCATTCATAAAAAGGTTCGCCAGTTGGGAGATAGCCTCGACATGGCTATTACTGTCGGTGGCCGCGAGGGTGACTAGCACCTTAACCGGATCGTTTTCGGCGCTGTCAAAATTGACCCCGTCTTTGATCACCGTGATAGCCAGGGCGAGGCGGTTAACGCCATCTTCAGGGCGTGCGTGGGGCATCGCGATACCCGGGCCCACCACATAGTAGGGACCGAGTTCTTGGTGTGAGCGATAAATCGCGTCGACATAGCTTGGCGTGATGGCACCGTTATCCAAAAGTGCTGCGCAGGCTTTGTTGATGGCATCTTGCCAATCGTTGGCATCCTGGTGAATGCGGATAACGTCGGCGGTAATCAGATCTCGTAACATGGCTCTATCCGTTTTAAAGGTTTTATTAGGTTGTTGGAGAATTGTTGATAACTCTATCGCTGAAAACTGAGCAATAAATGGACAATGATCACAAATGGTAGCGCTATCTGATAGCGCTACCATAAGATGTGATAGCGCTATCATTTTTTCTGTCTACCTATGCGTCATGCTACAAAGAGGCCATGCGGGGCACGGATTAATCGCTGATGGCTGTGATAGGATACGGTGTCATAAAATGATGAGTAATCAATAGATATAATGAGTGAACCAAGAAAACGACGCAATACGGGTAAAGTTACGCTTGCGGATGTTGCCAAACAGGCTGGGGTAGGCACCATGACGGTTTCCAGGGTGTTGCGCACCCCGGATGCTGTCTCTGACAAATTGCGCGATAAGGTTCAACGTGCTGTTGAGCAACTGGGTTATATTCCTAATAAAGCTGCGGGTGCCTTGGCATCAGCGCAAAGCTATGCCATTGCGTTGATCATTCCTTCTCTATTGGAAAAGGCCTGCGCCTTGTTTTTGCCTCGTTTTCAACAGCGGTTGAATAAAGCGGGCTATCAATTGTTGCTGGGTTACAGTGATTATTCTGTCCAGCAGGAAGAGGATTTATTGGCCGGTTTTTTAGAAAGCCGACCTGCGGCAGTCGTTCTGTTTGGCAATGAGCATACGCAGCGTACCCATCAATTGCTTGAAATGGCCAATGCGCCTGTTCTCGAAATCGCTGAGTCTCCCTCTATGAAAGGCTATGCCAGCATGGGCAGCGACCCCCACGATATCGGCAAGCGCTGTACATCCCACCTTGTAAGTCAGGGCTTTCATCATATTGGTTTTATTGGTGCGCGGGGCAACCATGCCACCTTGCAACGCAAGCTACAGGGCTGGCAGGGTGCGATGATTGAGCACTATTTAACCCCTGACCATTTTCTGACAACGCATGAGGCACCATCGGCGCAATTGGGGGCAGAAGGGTTGGCGAAATTGTTGCTTCGCGATGCCACGTTAGACGCATTGGTATGTAGCCATGAAGAGATAGCTATCGGCGCGTTATTTGAGTGTCACCGACGGGTGTTAAAAGTGCCGACCGATATCGCGATTATCAGCTTGGAGGGCTCCTCCATGAGTGAGCATGCCTTTCCGAGTTTAACCAGCGCTGAAATTGACTATCAATCCCTCGGCACACTGGCAGCGACAGCGATCTTGCAAGCCATTGAAGGCCAACCGCTTACAGGCACGCAAACTATTCCATGTAAACTCGCACATCGCGCCAGCACCGCAAGAAAAAATTAGTTTTTTGGCCGTTTTATAGGGACAGGCACTTTGCTCCCGATGATTCCATTGGTGGAGGGAACACAAGCCTTGGGATTATATCAACAACAATGCACTTTGCCTCTGGGCGCCAGTTGCGCTGCGCCATGCAATGGGCGCCTGTCACTATCGGTGCCAAATTTGAC
>NZ_PXUD01000097.1:0-17025 GCF_003390965.1 Salinivibrio sp. HTSP | reverse complement strand
ATGTCGGATGGCGCAGTGCAACTGGCGCCAGTTGCACTGCGCGCGGTGCAAATCACACCAAGTTTGTACGATCGAGCTGGCGCTTATGCCGAGTTACGTATAGGCGGCATAGAAAGGGAAAGTGATCTCGTTGGGTTTCGGATTTTCATTCACTGTCACTAACGTCGATTTGGCGGTTCACCAATGATCTTTAAATCCGCTTTTCTACGCTTTTTCATCGTCGCGTAGAAATTCTCGTGCGAGCTAATGTTAAGCAGGTAGAGCTCGAGTTTGTTTTCAATCCAAGCGTAGCCAAGTAACACTTCTTGCCTATCGAGCTTGAACTTGTGCACCCAAAGATAAGACAGATCGCCTTTTTTCTGGGTGCCAAGCGTGGGATCTTCAATGATTCTGTCTATCTCGTCCTCGACCACTTCACACTGCGCCTCGGACAACTTGTTCATCTGCTTTTCAAAAACACGAGAGACGAAAACATCAACCTGATTGTCGTGGGGTCCGTCGCTCATAACGTTTTACCTTACCAAGTTTGACTTCTTCAGATGCAATCAGGGCTTCTTGCACAAAGCTATAGGGTAAATCAGGGTTCTCAGTCATGATTTTCCCGATTTTTGCCCAGTATTCAATTTGCTTGGGCACAGAGCGCATTTCAGCTTCTGCATGCACTTTTACATCTGACACAAACTCATCATCTAACCGTACACTGGTTGGCATGATTCATTACCTCGTTTATAAATCTTTACAAGTCACTATGCGACAAAATGTCGCGCTTTGCAACGTGCTTAGGCTATATTCTTGGAGTAATCTGCCAGTTGCACTTCGCCAGTTGCACTGCGCGAGGCAATCACATCAAGCTTGCGAGTTCGACTAGAATAAATTTGCAGTTCTGCAAAAATGACGATGCTTTAATGTGATCTTGCCAGAGCAGTTTGATTGAAACGTCGCTAGGGGTCGACAAAGACTCGCATACCGCAAAGCTGGACTGAAATAAGGCCAGCTTTGTCGTTTCAACCCATTTTAAATGTACTAGCGCTAAGTTTTTCGGCGCCTAAAAAGGCGATGCCCCATGGCATTGAACACAGCGCCAGCGACAATTAACCCGCCACCGGTATAGGTCCAGATCGACGGGACTTCGTTAAATATCCATACTCCAATTAATGTCGAGAACACGATTTGAATATACGCGTAGGCGGAGGCTTGTCCCGCTTGTTGGGTTTGCATCGCTTTAGTTAAGCCGTATTGGCCAACTTGGGTAAAGACGCCCACCAACACCAACAGCAAGGTCAGTGACAGGCTGGGCAGTACAAAAGACGGCCACATCAGCACGGTCGCGACGGGCAGGGCAACCATGGGAAAGTACAAAATAATTACTGAGCTGTCTTCGGTGCGACTGAGCTTGCGGACAATCACATAGGCAATCGAGCTGCCTAAGGCGCCCATTAACGCAACCACCACGCTAAAGGTGGGGAGGGCATCGTCAATAGAGGCATTGAGGTTAGGTTGTACCATGATATAGAGCCCAGTTAAGCAGAGGGCGATACACACTAACGTTGCCCCTTGTAAGCGCTCTTTAAGTAGCACGAGCCCTAGGATAGCGGTAAATACCGGGTGGGTGTATTGCAGCACTGTGGCTTCGGCGAGCGGCAGCGTCGTAACTGCATAATACACACACATTAATGCCATGGTTCCCAATACGCCGCGCAATAAAAGTAGCGGTTTGTTGTTGCCCAAAGGCGATAGACCTTTGCGTCTGACATCGGTGTAGCTGATGATGAGTGAGACCAAGGCCCGCGATGCCACGATCTCAAACACTGGGATACCGTTGAGGCTCACATATTTTACACAGGCCGACATCAGCGCGAACCCGAATGCAGAGAGCAGCATATAGCGGATCCCAATGGGGATCGCAGAGAAAGATAAGGCAGGCATAATCACACGGCGTTGAACAACAAGGCGAACATGATAACGCGTCTCGCTATTTTTTGCTTGAGGATAGGGCAAATAAACACGCGGCCTTGATAGCCGCGTGTGATTACAAGGTTAGAAGGTTAAGGCCAAAGCTGGGTGAGTGAGCCGAGTAATTCCTGGCTAGCGCCCTGTTGTCCGAGGTACTCAAGAATAACCGGAACAAATTGCTGCAAGGTTGCCGGATTGATCCCTAGCTTTTCTGCCACGCTATACAGGCTATTGAGTGAGCTGATGTTGTTACTAACACCAGTGTCACCGAGTAACGAAGACAGCGAGCCTAAATCGGGGCGGAGACTCGTAAGCTCTTGTTGATTGTTACCGGTGAGGTTATTGGCTGCCATCGCTAACAATGCGCTGGCACCACCAGCGGCTTGTGTTGAACTCACATCCACTTTCTCGGTAATGGATTGGACAAGGGGAGATTGACTGGCTTGGTCATCCGCGAATTGGGTCGCCATTTGCGTCATCGCATCAGTGGTTTTATCGCCTTGGCCGAACAGAGCGTAGCTCGGTGTTGCGAACACAAGGCTTGAGAGCGTGAGCAAGGTCGCTACGTATTTCATCATCGATTATCCGTTAAACAGAAAAATGCACCGTGCTCTAGGTATAGCGGGGATTGCCGCGGAAAGAAAGCCACCAAGCACCAAGATAGTGAAAGTTTGGCTTTTTTAAACGTTAAGAAACGACGTTAGACCCGCTGTTTGATGGCAAAAAAGACCAGCGCCCCGAGGATACCACCACCATGAGCGAGGTGAGCAATGTCGATACCCAATGCGGCACGCATGGGCAGAGCTTGACCCAACAAGGCATCAGCCACACATTTTATACCCGTGACTAAAGCGATGCATTTTCCGCTTGGGGTGTGAATCGTGCTTAATCCCCCAAACATAAACAACCCGTATAACACCCCAGATAGCCCCATATATTGCTGGTAGGGGCCCCACCACATTACCAGACCAACCACACATGCAAGCCACAAGATCAGCGACACCAGCGTGCCGGCGGTGATATGGCGATAAAAAACAAGGCCGAATACGCCTAATCCCGCCATATTGACCAACAAATGAAATAGGTTTTGATGAACCAGGTTGCCTGTCACGAATCGCCACCATTGACCGGATATCAGCGCACTTCGCTGCCACATCCACGTCTCCGCGAGCGACGAATAATGGACACCCACGCACACTAACGCGACGACTGTCAGCAATCCAAGTGTCTGAGTTGGCGCGTGTGGGGTGATAGGTCGTTTTCGCTTCATGAGCGCCTTTTATCTCGTTATAGCTTGAATAACAACGCTTTATTGCAGTCAATATGACTGAATGAGATCTCCATCAAAAAACATTACAAATGATAATTGATCTCAATCGTATTTGCATCTATGATGCGCGCCCTGAACTTACCCCCAATTTAATGTTTGTATAACATGAAGTTAGTGAATGCGCTGTTAGTCGGGCTTTTGTTTGTGTCGCCATTGAGCCATAGCGATGATGAAACGGATACGTTATCGTCATTTTCTTGGCTGCAAGATGTGACGCAACAACAGGATAAAATTCGGGCATATCTGGAGCGCCAAAATCAGCATGCGCAGCAGTCGCTGATGGCGAGTCAATCGATTCGTGATGAGCTATTGAGTGAATGGGCGCGCACACCGCAAACCGGTTCCAAACCTTGGTTAGCGCGGGATGGTCGTGAATTTTTGCAAACACGGGTTAATGGTGAGCGCGTGCTGCGTATGCGCAAAGCAGGCAACGAACAAGGGTCGATATTGCTCAATATAGAGGCGCGAGCCGCTGAGCATGCGTATTATCATCTGGGGAGTTGGTCGTTAAGTCCCAATGGACAATGGCTCGCCATTGCCGAGGATATTCACGGTGAGGAAGACTACCGCATTGTGCTGATCAACCGCCAGTCTGGGCAAGCCGATATTATTGCCACCGAGGCTGATACATCTGTCATCTGGTCGCCGGACAATCAGCAGCTCTATTATGTCGGCAAGGAGGCGAAAACCGCGCGTCCCAGCCAGTTGTTCCGCCATGAAATAGGTACCACCGGTGGCGATAGTTTGGTGTATGAAGAAGTCGATCCAGCTTGGTTGTTGTCAGTATACCGTGCCAGCCACACAGATACGGCCATTGTGCAAGTCAACAATGAATCGTCGACCGAACAACGTTTGCTCCGTCTGAATGATGGCAGTCTGTCTGCACCGCTCAAAGCGCGTCAACCGGATGTCGAATACTACCTCGATAAGACGGATGATGCGTTATGGATGCTGAGCAACCAACAAGGAGCCAAGCAGCTTTATCGCGCTGCGGTTGCGACGCCGAATGATTGGCACGTGGTTTATGCTGCCGAGTCGGGCGCTGAGTTAAACACGTTTTACCTCTTTGAAGATGGTATTGTCCTCACCCAACAGCAAAAGGGTGAGCAGTGGTTTGTCTTACTTAATGCGGACGGTGAGCGCGTGGTTAAGCAGCCTTTGGCGGCACAAGGGCAGGTCGCTTGGTTTGCGCGCGGAGGCGACTATGCTAGCAATCAGTTGTTTATTCGCAGTATGTCGCTCGTACAGCCACCACGATGGGAAGCGCTGGATCTAAAATCCGGCACACGTCGTGAAGTCAGTGCCGATCATTCCCCCGACTTTGATGCATCTCGTTATCACTCTGAACGCCTATACGTTGGACCGCATCGTATTCCTGTCACGTTGGCGTATCGCAAAGATGCCCTGACCCCGTCATCGCCAGTCGTGCTGTATGGGTATGGCGCGTATGGCTTTACCATGAAGCCGTATTTTATGCCGCAAACCGTCTCGCTAATGGACCGAGGCGTCATCTATGCAATTGCACATGTGCGTGGCGGCGGCTATTACGGTGCAACATGGCACCAAGCGGGCAGCGGAATAAATAAAAAGCATGGCATCCAAGATTTTATTGATGTCGCCAAAGCAATGCGCCGCTACCAAGATGGGCAACGCGCAGTCGCGGCTGTGGGATCCAGCGCTGGCGGTACCTTGGTTGCCGCGGCACTTAACCAAGCGCCCGCCGCGTTTGCAGCCGCTAGTCTTAATGTTCCGTTTGTCGATGTGCTTGGCAGTATGTCTGACCCGGAATTGCCGTTAACTGCACAGCAATACCAAGAATGGGGCAACCCCGCGAAAAGCGATCAGCGCGAGGTCATGCAAGGTTATGATCCTTTGCGCAACATCCAGCCAAAACCTTATCCCCCTATGCTGGTGCGTGTCGGCTGGGACGATCAGCGTGTGCCGTTTTGGGAAGGGGCGCAATACCTTTCGCATTTAGCCGAAAAGAGTACTCGATCGGGCCCTTATTTGTTGTTGACGGATTTTTCCCGTGGCCACCAAGCCGATGCGCGTCATGGGCTGACGCAACAAGCGACCGACTATGCCTTTCTCTTACACCAACTGAAGCGTGTGAACTAACCGGAGTATTAAATGAAATTGTCTTCTGTCTCTGTGGCAGTGCTGACAGCACTGGCTACTGGCACCGTGCACGCCAATTCTGCCAACACTGAGGAGAATACCTCTGGTGACGCGACCAATCGCCACGTCGAGAGGGTAGTCGTCACGGCCAATAAATTTGCTGAATTACCGTCAGACACAGCGGGGTCGGTAGCCATTTATCGTGGCGAAGATATCAAAAAAAAGGGCGCCACAGAGCTCTATGATGCACTGACAAACGAACCGGGTGTCAATGTGACAGGCGGCGCGGGCCGCCCTCAAAACATCACTATTCGTGGCATGTCCGGTAACCGTATCTTGATTGTGGAAGATGGCGTCCCCGTCGCGGATGGGTTCGGTGCCGCTGATTTGAATGATAAAGCAGGGCGTAATTCCTTTGATATCGCGAGCGCCAAGCAAATCCAAGTGGTGAAGGGCGCTAGCTCAACCAGTCATGGATCAGGCGCATTGGGCGGTGCCGTGATCGTGACATCGCTGTCCGCTGACGATCTCCTCCGCAACAAGGATTGGTACGCCGACGCGCAAGTTACCTATAGCGAGCTCAGTGATAAAGGCCGAGTCGGCAGTCGTCTTGCGCTCCGTCATGGTGATACCAGTGCATTGCTCGATGTGAGCTATTGGGAAGGGGAAGAAACCCGTAATTTCCAGCAAGATTTGTATAACCGCACCTTGGACGGTGGCAGTGCGTCGTTGCGTCTGGATCATTATGTTTCCGATCGCTGGAAGTTGAGTGCCCGAGCCAAGCTCTACCGTGAAGATGCATCGCGACAAGAAGGGACAGCATCGATTCAACCGGACGGTAAGTGGGATATCAAAACCTTTGACCAAGCCAAACAAATCGAAACCATCCAATTTTGGCTTGGCAGTGAATATCATGCCCAGCAACCTTGGTTAGAAACCCTCAACACCAAGCTCTATTACCGAAATACCGATTTTACCCAGAACACGAACCGTTTGATGACCCGCTGGAACATGGGGATCAATGAGCAACGTCGGGTGCTGGATGATCGCCGTTTTCAAGACCAGTCAATCGGTTGGTCGGTAGATGCCAACGCTGAGCAAATCAGCGGAAACGTGGTGCATACGCTGGTTTACGGTGGTGTGTTAGAAACGGCTTACCATGAACGTCCTGTGACGAAAACGAAACTCGATTGGAACGGTGTAACGGTGAGTGATACGCAACCGTTCGCGCCAGCACGGAGTTATGCGTTAGGTGTCTACGCGCAAGATGCAATGAATATCGGGCAGTGGCGTGTGATGCTAGGTCTGCGTGCTGATGCGTACCGATTAAGCGCAGACGATCCCCAAGCCATAGGCATGGCGAGTGTGGCGGACAATAACAGTGCAGCGGTGTCGCCTAGTGCTTCGGTGGCTTATCACTGGACGCCCGCGTTCAATACCTATCTCAGCTATAAGCATGGTTACCGAGCGCCTGAATATGACAAAAGCTATGGCTACTCTAATCACGCCTCTATGCCGGGGATGGCATTTGTGGTGCTGCCTAATCCGTCTCTTGACGCGGAAACCAGCGATAGTTTTGAGCTCGGGGCCAAATATGATGACGGCAAGCTGCGCCTGTATACCGCGGCATATTACAACCGGTTTAGCCAGTTTATTGATATTGCCGATCAGGGCTTTAATGCGGAAACCGGCCTGTTTGAGAAACGCTATGAAAACCTTGAAGGTGTAAAAACGTATGGCGTTGAGGCATCAGCGGCCTATGCATTGACCGATCAATGGCAAGCGAAAAGTCAGATCGGCTGGATTTCCGGTCAAGACGACAATGACGAGTATGTTCGCAACTTAGCCCCCCTCGAAGGCAGCCTGTCGCTTCACTTCGATAACCAATCGTTTAACGGTTATACCCGTTTGAACTGGGCAGATCAGATGACCCGCACGCCCATGTGTTACACCGAGTTAGGCACCCGCACTGAGTGTGCTCAGACGTCTGGCTGGGCGAGCGTTGACCTTGGCTTGGGCTATCAGTTCTCGTCTCATGCTTCTATCAATCTCAATGTCTATAACGTGTTAGACCGCGAATACATTCGTTATCAAGACGTTGCCGGTATTTCCGAGTCACAAACCCGTTTTTCGACCGAGCCCGGTCGTTACTTCACCCTCAATGCACGTTATGCGTTTTAAGGAAGAACCATGAAATCAGCGATCAGTCTTGTGGCGTTGGTACTTGCCAGTGCCAATGCCATGGCAGGGGAATGGGATTACCCTGCGGGCAATTATCAAGCAAGTGATGCCACTCAAGCACAGCAGTATTTGCGCACGCATTATCCGTCAGTCGGGGAGCTGTCGTTGCGCTACCAAACCAGCAGTTTGCTTGGTCGTCAGTATAACTTTGATATTTACCGTGGTGGCGAGTATCAGCCGCAGCGTACGTTGGTGTTACATACCGACAAACACGGTTTGGTGACTCGGGTGTATAAAAGCCCAACCGATACCATGATCCGACAGGGTGAGGCAGTGAAAGAGGCGGCTATTGAGATCCCGCGTCGCCTGATCGCGGATGCGCCGCCAGCGCTATCAGACGGAGAGCTAGTGACGCGCACCGTCAATGTGGTTGATCCGGATCTGCGTAGTATGGACAAACAGCCCGCCCCCGAAACGCTCTGGACATCGCTGGCGGATTATCCCCACGCGCCACGCTTCGTTATGCGTGATGTCTCTTTATTGGATGTGGGCGGCACGCTCTACCTGAGTAATCCCAGAGTCCAAGCCGTTGATGCTATCGCCTTTGAAGACAAAAACCCTGAGTCTGGACTATGGCAGAAAAGTGACAGTGTCTCGTTTTTAAATCCGGACGGTGTCACACAGTTTGCGAGTCATGCTTCGCTCACAGCGTTGCCTTTTGATAGTCAAGACTTTGCACAAATGATGGCGTTTTATCATTTGGATAAGTCCCTGCAATATGTGTCCTCGTTAGGGTATTCATTATTTGACGGTCCGGTACGCTTTGATGCTCACGCCTTCAGTTCGAACAACTCGTCTTACTATGTGGGTCCTAACGCTGTGATGTTTGGGGCGTCTGGCTCGCCCGATACACTGGATGCCGATGTCGTGATCCATGAGCTGGCCCACGGTATTCACTACCATATTTTGCCCGACTGGGCTTACGGCCATACGGGCGCCTTGGGTGAGGGATTTGCTGACTATTGGGCGGGCTCTGCCAGCTATCGCACCTTGTATCAGCAAGGTGATGACTTCGAGATTGATACCGTCTTTAACTGGGATGGGTATTTCGGTTTTAAGCAAGGTACGCGCAGTTTGTGGAATCAAAAAGCGCGCTATTTTGAGAGCAGTGAATACCGTGCGCACGAAAATGTCGGTGGTGAATTAGGGGATGAACTCTGGTCGACGCCTTTGTTCCAAACCCTCAAGCAAGCCGTCGCGCTGTATGGTGAACCCGCTTTTAAAGAGATAGATACCTTGGTGCTGGAGTCGATGTTTGGGCTAGGCCGTGGCATGAAAATGCACGATCTGGCAGAAAGCATGCTCTATGTGGCTAAAACCTATTATCCATCGCGCGACTATGCGGCCTTGTTGAAAGCGAACTTTGAAAAACACGGTTTGCTCAAAGCACCGTTTCGCTTTGAGACAAACCAGCGTTATTTCGCCGATACGGCGGCGATCCACACACGCTTAACACCACAAGGGCGCACAGCCAAAGTGCGTGGTGATATTGAGGTGGAAGGTGGAGCGCCCACGTCCATTAATCAAACACTCGATCAGGCTCAGTCGTTTTCTCTCCCTCTACCGCTTGCGGCGCAATGCGGTCAGCCGCTGACCCTTGATGCGCAAATTGACTATCAATTTGATGACACGTTGCAAACCCATCAATGGCAAGACAGTGTGACGGTGATTAAAGGCTTGCCCCAACTCACCCAATCGCGCCAACCCCTGAATGCGACCTTACCGGATGCATCGGTGGCCAGTAATGGCGCTCAAAACAATGGCTTCAAAAGTTTTAACTTCATTATTAATGATGACGCCAATGCCATTCGCTCCGATCTTGGTGTGTATCTCCATATCAACCATACCAGCCCATCAGATTTACGCGTTGTTCTCGTCTCCCCCGCAGGTACACGGGTCACGTTACATGCCAATACCGCCCATCAGAGCGATGACTTGGTGCGATATTGGACCAGCCAGCACGACGATCTTTTGCAAGCCTTTGATGGTGACCCCCTAGCGGGGAGTTGGCGTCTTGAAGTGACGGACTATGCCCAAGGCAGCAGTGGTGAGTTGGTGGCATGGCAAGTGGGACGCGTGACGGGATTCGATTGCCAAGATACCGACCTTAGCACTAAGGATGCGCTCGATACCGCTAGCTCGGGAGGCGGCGCGGTGTCATGGCCACTGCTGCTGGTGGGCTTGCTTTGGGGCAGCTGGCGAGCACGAAAGGGCGAGTCCTGATACCGCGCTATTCAATTACCTTAACACCCTGACTAAAAGACAGATATGATGAAATTTAACTACTCTCTACTCGCCAGTGCATTGCTACTGGCAGGCTGTAATGGTTCTGGATCAGAGACGAGTGAAAGCGACGCGATCGCGCCGACTTACAGCGTCTCTGGTACCATTAGCGCCACCAATGCCACCGGTAATGAAACCGTTTGTGCGGATTTAAATGGTGACTTTGCCTGCAACGCCAACGAACCTACAACACAAGCCGAGCAGGGGGGATTTACCCTCACCAGCGCCGATAAAGCGATCTTGTCCTCACCGATTGTCGCGCAACTCGACACCGGCGTGACCACGTTATCGTCGCAACGTATGGATGCGCAGGCTGACGCGCCTCACCAAGCGAATGCATTCCTTGTTGCCCCCGGCGTGGGTAAGACTACCGGCAATGAGATCAATGTGATCAGCACTCTGGTCGCTAGCAACATGGCGGCAGGGGATGCCTATCAAGATGCGGTTGCGAATTTGCGTGAACAACTCGAGGCGATGGGCGTTGCAGTACCAAAGGACTTAATTACCAGCGGGGCGGATAACCGCTTTGTACAGCTTGAAAATAACGTTTTGTCGCTAATATCGGGTATGACGCCCACGCGGGCGAATCGCATGCTGGGGCTACTAAGCGGTGAACTGGCGCGTTATTCGGATGTCTTGCTAAAAGGTGCCCCGAGCGAGGCTGAGCTCAGCGCTATTTTGGTTGAGTTGGATAAACGGACCCAAATGCGCCCCGTGAACGATACCGGCATTGTTAGCTATTATTCCGACAGCGGGGATGTCGCCACCGCGCCTGTCGATTATCCCGGTCAAGATGCTGACTATGGTTTTGATGCAACAGAAGGTGGGTTTAGCTTCACTAAACTGGATCGCAACGGTCAGCCTTTGCCCGATAGCGCGACCACGTGGGATTGTGTGCAAGATAATCGCAGCGGACTGGTATGGGAGAGCAAACAGACGGATCCTCAATCCCCGCGATATGTTGATCGCCTTTTTGCCTATCAAGTGCCCGGGCAGTTCGAACCGTTTGACAAAGACATTGAGGCGACAGGCTGCAAAGACGCTGGGGGTATTTGCACCACGGCCCAATACCAAGCGTACCTAAATCAGCAACAGGTCTGTGGGATTGATCAATGGCGCTTACCCACCTTTATTGAGCTGTTCAGTCTGATTGATTTCGGCGAGACACAAACCGATAGCGATGGACGTGTTTATGGGCTCGATACCGAGTATTTCCCTCATCAATCCTCCGCCAGTCAATATGATGCTGGCTTGCTATGGGCTTCCACCTCTTTCTTAACCGAATATTCCGCATTTACAACACCGGGCGCGCGCTATATCCAGCTGCCGCAAACACGAGGCAGTGATCGTGGCACGACGGTATCGCTCGAGATCTATAGCGATCAGGTCGATTCTGATTACACCTCATGGCAACTGCCTATTCGTCTTGTCGCCCAAGGAGAAAAATAATGAACAAGCTGATCATTGCCGCCAGTATCTTCGCATCTGCAACCGCATGGGCGGGCCAAGAATGTTCGATTGATTTAACCAAAACGGCACCGAATGTCCGTTACAGCTTTGATGATAATGGCACGGTAACAGACACCTTTACTGGGTTAACTTGGATGCGTTGCCCACTGGGTAAAACCTGGCAAGCCGAACAGCAGGCGTGTCGTGGCGAGGGCACCGGAATGTATTGGCAAGCCGCACTCAATGAAGTGCAAGCGATCAATCAAAGCCAGGCGCACCCACTGCATCAATTTGCAGGTCACACGCAGTGGCGCATGCCCAATATCAAAGAGCTAGCGTCCTTGGCTGAACATGCCTGTATGAAACCCGCGCTTAATCCAAAGGCATTTGCCGCCGGATTCCCATACTCTACGTCAGAAGAAGGGTATGGCAGTGGTGATGTGCGCGCTTACGTGTGGAGCAATAGCCATGTGCAAGCGGATAATACGATTTTGATGTTTGACGTGCGTAACGCGGAGATCTTTGCTTACGGGCCGACGCAGCTTGAGGGCAGCGTACTGCTAGTGACAGACCAGTAACAAAAAATCGCCCCAGCGGCATGGAATGTGGCTGGGGCGAGTGAATCGTTATTGGTGATCGATAATCGAGGTGATCAAGCCACGGCACGCACTTTTTCTAAGTGGGCGAGGTACTCATCGTAGCTGCCGTTAAAGTGGATCAATTGCTGATCTTTTATCTCAATAATGTCGGTCGCCAGTGAGGAAACAAACTCACGGTCGTGGCTGACAAAAATCAAAGTACCGGGGAATTGCTCTAGGCCTTTATTGAGTGATTCGATGGCTTCCATATCCATGTGGTTGGTCGGTTCATCCATCACAATCACATTGATATCTTGCATCATCAGCTTGCCGAACATCAGGCGGTTTTTCTCGCCCCCTGAGCAGCTTTTCGCTTTTTTGTTCACATCATCGGCTGAGAACAACAAGCGACCCAAAATGCCACGGACCATCAAATCATCATGCTTAGCGGTGCGCCATTGCGACATCCACTCAAACACGGTGAGATCGTTATCAAACTCGGCGCTGTTATCTTGCGCACAGTAACCAATGGATGCGTTTTCTGACCATTTGATTGTGCCTTCACTTTGCGCAAGTTCACCGACCAAACAGCGCAGCAGCGTTGATTTACCGACACCATTTTCGCCAATAATCGCGAGGCGCGAGCCGGCTTCGAGTAAGAAATGGCCACCGCGGAATAGGGGCGTATCGTCAAATGCATGGCCCACCTCACGCAATTCAACCGCTTGGCGATGGAGCTTTTTGCTTTCCGTGAATTGGATATAAGGGTGCACGCGACTGGAGGCTTTGACTTCATCAAGCTGGATCTTTTCCATGCGTTTAGCGCGTGAACTGGCTTGCTTGGCCTTAGAGGCGTTGGCACCAAAACGGTTCACAAAGTCTTGCAGCTCACTGAGTTCGGCTTCTTTTTTGGCGTTGCTGGCGAGCAATTGTTCACGTGCCAAGCTAGATGCCGCGACGAAATCATCATAGTTACCGGGGTAAACACGAAGCTCACCAAAATCGATATCCGCCATGTGGGTGCAGGTGGCGTTCAGGAAGTGGCGATCGTGGGAAATAATAATCATGGTGCACTGGCGCTGCTGAAGCTCACCGGCCAACCAATTGATGGTATGAATATCCAAGTTGTTAGTCGGCTCATCCAACAGCAAAATATCAGGGTTGGCGAAAAGGGCTTGGGCAAGTAGCACCCGTAATTTCCAGCCCGGCGCGACTTGCGACATCAAGCCAAAGTGGAGTTCCTCGGCAATACCCGCTTGTAGCAGAATATCGCCAGCCCGGCTTTCGGCGGTGTAACCGTCCATTTCGGCAAACTGGCTTTCTAGCTCAGCGACGGCCATGCCGTCCTCTTCGCTCATTTCCGGCAGAGAATAAATGCGCTCTCGCTCTTGTTTGATTTCCCACAGTTTGCGGTCACCCATCATCACCGTATCAATCACTGAATACTGTTCGTAAGCAAATTGGTCTTGGCTAAGCTCGCCCAAGGTTTGTCCTGGGGTGATGGACACATTGCCTGCAGTCGGGGTGAGGGCGCCGCTCATAATCTTCATCAAGGTCGATTTGCCACAACCATTAGCACCGATTAACCCGTAGCGGTTACCGTTACCAAATTTGGCAGAGATGTTTTCGAATAGCGGCTCGGCACCAAACTGCATGGTGATATTGGCGATTGAAATCAAAAGAGGTTCCTAGCGACTGTGCTCAACCAAGGTCCGTGTCGTTTATCACCAGGGATAAATCCACGGCCCAGCGAGGAGGGTGTAAAGATAAATATGACTGAGCGCGCATTGTACAGAAATGTGATGGGATTAACAGATTAATGGTGAAGAATCACAAGGTGCTGATGGTTACCACCTTGTGATGTCATGGCTTTTACTTAGGTACGTATATGGTGTTAGGCTTTGCGACTGAGCATACGTGTATCCGCTTGACGAATTAACTGATCCAATGCGGTTTTACTGCTGGTTAACTGAGGGGCATTACCCGCGCGCATGTCGCTCACACCAAAACTAAAGCTTAAATAATGCGGGCGTTGATCAATCAGGAGTGGTGAATGAGCCAGTTGCATCACCAGTGATTGGGCCCAATCAGTGGCACCCGCGTGTGTGGTGTTGGGCAATAACACCGCAAACTCATCCCCGCCAAAGCGCGCCGCGATCCCCTCGTGCGTATTGTTGGCGAGCAGTGTAGCCAGGTGACAAATCGCCTGGTCGCCCACCAAGTGGCCGTATTGATCATTCACCGTCTTCAACTTATTCATATCGATAAACACCAGTGCCAACTGGTGGCATTGAGGTTGACTTAGCAGTGTATTGAAGCTGGTTTCGAGATGATACCGATTGGCAAGGCCTGTCATGTCATCGGTATTGAGCTTTTGTACCAAATGCCCCAACTGATCGACCAAGCGTTGGTTTTCCGTTTCTAATGCGGCAATCAATTGCTCACACTGACCCACCTGATAACGCAGTTGTTTAATGGTTTTGGTGTCATCGTTTATCAGTGTTTTGACTTGTTCTAGCACATCGTTCATGACTATATTCCTTTACGCACCCTAACCAGGTATGAGGCCACTTTATCGGTACGGTGCGACAGAATGTGTCTGATTAAATCGGTTTAACTGATTGTTTTATATGCGACGCATTTTGCCTTTTTGTGATGGTAGGCTCAGTTATGAAATGGAACCGCGATCGCGGCTTGTTTGTGAAAATAGGCAGATAAATAATAGTGGAAACATCATTAGACAGCGAAACATTTATGACAACCCGCCCGCCTAAAAGTGACTCGCTAAGGCTCGCATTCTTGTTATTGCGCCACCTTTCACACCGGATAAAACAAACCGCAGGCGATCTACAAAAAGCCGTTGCAAGTGATGGGATAGAGCGCAATATCCGTACTATTCAACGTAACTTAGAGATGCTTTGCGAGGAAGGGTTTGCCGAGTGTGATGATACCAGCAAGCCTTATGGGTATCGGTTATCGCGCTATGCCCCAGAGCTAAGCAACGGCAAGTTATCCACGCAAGAGGCGTTATTGTTGTCGCTGGCTGAAAACTACCTCACCAATTTGTTGCCGGCTAATGTTACCGAATCACTCAGTACCATGTTTGCGGCGGCGCGCTGTGAATTGAACCCGACGGGTGATGCCGAAAAAGCGCGCGCCTGGACCAAGAAAGTGCGTGTGGTCAGCGAGACCCAGCCTTTGCTCCCCCCCAAGATGAGTGACGAGGTTTTTAAAAATGTTACTGACGCACTCTACAACGACTATCCGCTGATCCTTGATTACTACAACGCCAAACAGCAACAAAAAACTGGCCAACGGGTTTATCCACTCGGCCTCGCGCAACAAGGTCCACGCTTATATTTAGTATGCCGGTTCGAAGGCTACGATAACGAGCGCAGCATAGCGGTTCACCGCATTAACCGTGCCAATGTGTCTAAATTCCCATTTACGCCGCCATCAGATTTTGATCTAAAAAAATACGATGACGACGGCCGGTTTGGTTTTGGAGAAGGCGAGCGCTGCTCACTGACCTTTAACATTAAAAAAAGCGCCGGCCACTATTTACAAGAAACGCCACTGTCTTCCGATCAAACCATGACCGAGCACGATGATCATTATCAAGTCACCGCCACGGTCATCCGCTCACAACAACTTACTCACTGGCTTGATGGATTTGGGGAGTTGGTGTGGGGCAGAGAGATCAGCGAGGCAGTGCTTTCAACATATGGTGAAACCTTATTGGATGACAAACATCTTCCTGATGATAAAGGTGTATCTTCTAATAAATCGAATCTTCCCAGACCACAACTTAAATAAATACAGTAGAGGTTAAATGAGATGGATATTGATAGTTTGATGAATCGTCATTTGGCATCATCCGAAGAAGAAAAAAAAGACCAAACACCTATATCATCATACTCCAATTGCTACCTTAAAGACGCGGAACTAGGCTTAGAACTATGTGCTAGCTTAGTAGCAAAACCAGAATTAAGAACTTCTAGTGATAAAATATTAGATGATGTTAGAAGTCTAATAAATAAAACGTTTTTATCACATACAGAACAAGGTGAAAATACCAGTGGGGCAACAGCTTATGCTCGTTTGTTAAAGTGGTTTGATTTACTAAAAGAGGCTGCATATTTTCCTCAGCTACAACAGAGCCATACTGTGGCTGTCGGTGGCTCTTTTAGTGCGGGTAAAACACGATTTCTAAATACAGTTTTAGGTTGCCCATCGCTTTTGCCAGTAGATACAACACCCACAACATCTATTCCTACCTTCTTGTTTAAAGGCGACCAAAACCGAATAGATGCTTTGAATTTTTACGGCAAAAAAACTGAAATCAATGAAGATGCGATTAAAGCAATCTGTCATGCTTTTAATAAGAAGTATCAAGTTACGTTCAGTCATATTCTTCAAATGATGGCTGTTGAAAGAGAGACCTTTAATTACGCTAATCTTATCTTTTTGGATACGCCAGGATACAGTAAGTCTGATAACGAGAAAAAAATTGATGAAAACATCTCCCGTCAACATTTAAGAGTTTCCGACTACCTTATCTGGCTTGTTGATAGTCAAAACGGAACAGTGCCTCAGCAAGATATCGATTTTCTTCAAAGTTTGGATTTAGACAGTCCTGTATTGTTTGTGATTAGTAAAGCTGACAAAAAACTTGAGTCTGAAGTAAAAGGAATTATCACACAGGCAAAAGAAGATCTTGATAATGCGGAAATTGATTACCTTGATGTTATCGGCTACTCAGCGGTAGACGACAAAGAAGTTTCAGAGCATGGTGGTCGCCTTAAAGAGTTTCTTAATCATGTTAACCGAGGCAGCGAAGGATCAACATTAAAATGGCAACTTTCAAAAATCTTTGATGAATATCATCGGGAATATTTGGCAACACAACAAACGCTTAAGTTAACTGTTGGTACATTAAACGAGCTAATCTTTGATGAAAAACTGACAGGTGATAAGAAGAAGCACCTGACTGATTTTTATAAGAAAGTTAAATCTCAACTAGATACCCCTGAATTCAGATAATAAGTGCAACACTCATGGTTAAACTGGCGA
>NZ_PXUD01000096.1:0-9459 GCF_003390965.1 Salinivibrio sp. HTSP | reverse complement strand
CACGGGGATTTTCAATCCCCTGCTCTACCGACTGAGCTATCCGGGCTAAGGTGCTCTATTTAATAGCATTAACCTAAGAATGTCAAAGTCTATTTAACTGACGCATTCCATGGGTATAAACCTGAATTCCTGCCTGGCATATCGACTTTTTGTGATCTTATTCATTAATTTGCATTGGCAAAAAGCCACATAAAGGTGTCTTTGCTTTGTCATTTATCCCGCCTGATTTTCTTATCTTATTGTTTTTTAATTTCTATTCTTGATGGTGCTGATTCATAAACAAGGCATTGACCAAAACCGCCTCAGCAAAAATAAGGCCTTATATAAGTTGTTCGATTGATTATTGCTACACTTATCCAACAAGCCAATGAGATGTCTTTTTTGACAACCGTTTAGGGCGGTTCAGCCATGCAAATAAAACTCGGAGAATCTCTCGACGTTTCTCACGTACATCAAGCCAAAGCGGACTGGGAGGCGAAAGTCGCGGACGCCTCTTCATGTGTGATTGACGCGAGCCAACTGAGCCGAATCGATGGTGCTGGCCTGCAGTTGTTATTGGCGTGGGTACTGACTTGTGATGATGTTGAGTGGTTGAACGTCCCTGACTGCCTGTTTATCTCAGCGCAACAGACTGGCATGACCACCTTATTGAAACTACATAGTTGATCGACGGAGTTGGAGTAAGAGGATGGCAAATATACTCGCAGCGGATGATTCGGTATCCATTCGGCAAATGGTGAGCCACACATTAAAGGAGGCAGGTTATCACGTTGAGACGGCCAACGACGGGGCCGATGCATTGCGAAAAGCAAAGTCTAAAACGTTTGATTTGATCATCTCCGACGTCAATATGCCAGTAATGGATGGCATTGAATTTGTTAAACAAGTGAGAGAGGTGCAGCAATATAAGTTTACGCCTATCTTGATGCTTACCACCGAAGGCTCTGCTGAGAAAAAGTCGGCGGGGAAGGCGGTGGGCGCGACTGGATGGATCGTCAAACCCTTTAACCCCGATACCTTATTGAAAACACTCAAGCGTGTGCTGTAAGGCACATCAACGGAGGGGGATATGGCCATGGATATGGATCAATTGCGACGCATTTTCTACGAGGAATGTCGCGAGAACCTTGAAGTGCTCGAAAGAGGCCTGCTCGCACTCGACCTCGGTGCAGCAAATTTTGAATCCATGAATACCATTTTCCGTGCCGCGCACTCGATTAAAGGTGGCGCGGCGACTTTTAATCTTGACGATATCAGCCACTTCACCCATGTGATGGAAACCTTGCTTGATGAGGCACGCGAGGGCAACCGACAACTCGATAGGCAAACCATTGATACTCTTCTGCGTGGTGTGGATTGCATTCTCGCGATGCTTGAGGCTTACGAAAATGACGCTGAGTACGATAAAAGCGAACCCGATGCAGTCAATGCCGCCCTCAATGCGATCATGGATAGTGATGATTCTGCCTCTTCCTCATCAAGCGATCTCTCCTCGGCGCCGTTGTCGACTGACCTGGCCCCGCAAGAGCCGGCCGGCTCAGATATCGAAAAGTGGGCAATCTGCTTTGTGCCGGATCCAGCGATGTTATTTTCAGGCAATGATCCTGTGCGGATTTTGCGTGAGTTACATGCATTACCTGGTGGGGCGGAGGTTCGTTGTGACTCTACCCACCTACCAACCTTTGCGCAGCTAGACCCAGAAAATCTGTATTTACGGTGGGATATTCAGGTTGATGGTCATGTCCCACGCGATGAAATCGAAGCGATTTTCGAATGGGTTGAAGACGAATGCGATCTCACCATTACCCCCATTCATCGTAGCGTGCCCAGTGATATGGATACCGCGTCTACTGTGGCGGAAGCGCCTGTCACTGAGCCACAAACGTCGGCAAATGCCTCATCTTCCGAGCCAACCCCCGCTGTCAAGAAAGCTAACAAACCCGCGGTGAAAAGTGATGCCAGTGTCTCCTCGATCCGCGTGGACATCGATAAAGTCGATAACCTAATCAACCTCGTGGGCGAGCTAGTAATTACGCAGTCGATGTTGGCAGAGTTAAGTAGTGACTTCTCCCCTGAGCGGCTTGAGCAATTGCAATCTGGCCTTGAGCAACTGATGCTCAATACCAAAGAGCTACAAGAAAGCGTGCTCAATATCCGTATGTTGCCCATCAGTTTTGCTTTTAACCGCTTCCCTCGCTTGATTCGCGACCTATCCTTGCAATTGGGAAAGCGAGTGGAGTTGGTGATTGAGGGGGAGAATACCGAGCTCGATAAAACCGTGCTTGAGCGCATTTCTGATCCGCTGGTTCACTTGGTTCGCAACGCGGTTGATCATGGCTTAGAAACCCCGGCAGTACGCATGGAAAAAGGCAAGCCAGAAACTGGGATGGTGCATCTGAACGCTTATCATCAAGGTGGCTCGATTGTCATTGAAGTCAGTGACGATGGCTCAGGTTTGGATAAAGAAAGGGTTTGGCGAAAAGCACTTGATAAAGGGCTGATTTCTGATGATATCCCGCTCTGTGAATTGACGGATAGCCATGTATTTAACCTGGTGTTTTCCCCAGGCTTTTCAACCGTAGAACAGGTGTCTGATGTTTCTGGACGTGGGGTGGGCATGGATGTGGTACGGCGTAATATCGAGCAGTTAGGTGGCAATATTGATGTGCACTCAACGGTAGATCAAGGCTGTTCCTTCAAAATCAGCTTGCCGCTGACACTGGCGATTTTGGACGGTCAACTGGTGAAAATCGCAGAAGAAGTCTACGTAGTGCCTTTGATCTCTATCATTGAATCGCTTCAGGTGGATAGTCGCCAAATTAAGACCGCATCCGGTGTGCAGCTCTATCGCTTGAGAGAAGAAAATATTCCCATTCTTCGACTCAAAGAAGAATTTGGCTTGGGCAGCACTGACGATGATCTCGATAAACAACTGCTGTGTTTGGTGGAAGCGGGAGATAAAAAGGTCGGCCTGTTACTTGATGAGCTACTTGGTCAGCAGCAAGTGGTGATTAAAAGCTTGGAGTCCAATTACGCTCGCGTACCGGGTATTTCTGGCGCGACCATTTTAGGCGATGGCTCTGTTTCTCTCATCTTAGATATTCAAGGCTTGATCACGCAGTTTTTAGCCCGTGTCAGTGATGCGAGCGGCCATATTGCCGCGGCATAAGGAGATGATATGCAGACGGGAGTGGAATCAGACACTGTGCTTGATATTGATGACCGTGTTGAGCAACTGCAAGGCAGTGATTATCTAAGCTTCGAACTCGATGGCGAGCTGTATGGCGTGGACATTCAAATGGTGGAAGAGATCCGTGTTTGGTCGCCTCCCACGCTTATCCCACGCTCACCGGCATTTATTCTTGGCGTGATCAACTTGCGTGGGATGATCGTGCCGGTGATGGATCTACGCATCCGCTTTCAAGCCTCTCAAGTGGACTATCATCGAGAGACGGTGGTGCTGATTCTGCGAGCCAGTGAGATGGCCAATGGCAAAATTATGGGCGTCGTGGTTGATGCCGTCTCGGATGTGGTTGACCAAGGGGAGGGACAAATTATGCCTCCACTCGGTGATTCTCAAGTGATTGCTTATGTCAGCGGCTTACTCAATGTTGGCGAACGGGTGATGTCATTGGTGAATGTCGATGAGCTGTTGCGTATCGAGCGATGGATATAGGTGAGAGCATGACGCAATCGCGAGAATACTTAAGTTTCTTACTCGAAGATGAAGAATACGGCGTCCATATACTCGATGTGAAAGAAGTAAGAGGGTGGTCGGACGTTCGCCGTATCCCTAACACCCTGCCGCATATGTTAGGGGTGCTGGAGCGACGGGGAGAATACATTCCGATTATGGATATTCGTCAGTGCTTTGACATGCCCCCCGCAACGATCAGCGCCACGAGCGTCATTATTATCGTGCGTAGCCAACAAGGGGTGTCGCTTGGCATCGTGGTGGATGCGGTAGCAGAAGTACACCATTTGGAAGAGCAGCAAATTAAGGATCCTCCGGGGCTTCATCATCAGGATGAGTGGTATATGGAAGGCATTGCGGCGGTGAATGACAGACACCTGGTATTAATTAATTTGGAGCAGTTGTTCGACTTTGATCAGTTACAACAAAGCGCACAACCAGAAAGTGCAAACGAGGACTAGAATATGGCGTGGTTTAAAAGGGAAGCAAAGCAAGACAACCAACAGACCAAACAGAATGTGCAGCTTCTCGCGGCACTGAATGTCTCGCCTGCTGCACTTGTGATGCTTGATAGTCAGCAGCACGTCACCTTAATTAATCGACGTGCGCTGCAACTGTTGCAATGTTACCAGGCTGCGATTCGCGAACGTGGCAACGAGGATTTTATCGCGAAAAGTGAGGTACTCGTTGGTCAACCCATGAGCCGCATACTCGCGACTGACGTAGTCGACTACCAACAGTGGCAGCAGCTTATCGACGACAAACCATCTGTCCAAACCATCGAGTTAGGCGTGGGTAAGTTGCGGGTGTCTGCCAGTAAAGTCGCTGATGGAGACGGCTACAGTGTTGAGCTGTGTGATGTGACGGCACGTGCCCACCAAACCGAGGAACATAAACGCCTTAAAGCGGCGCTGGACCATACCCACAGTGCCTTTGTCTTACTCGGAGCACACGGTGAGATCACGCATGTGAATGAGCAGGCAGTGACATTGTGCAAACAGTATGAGAAAGCCTTCTGCGCGAAAAATAGTGCCTTTGCCGCCAGCCGTGACGACATTCTTGGCAAATACATCGACTACTTATTCCCTCAACTGCAGCGCGAAACCTTTCTGAATCCTGAGAAAATGCCCATTAACCGGGATATCCGCCTTAAAGAGGCGCGTTTTGAGTTTCATGCTACCGCCAACTACGACCGTCATGGAAAGCATATCGGCACGACGATTGAGTGGCGTGATGTCACGATAAAGCGCAAAAAAGAGTCAGAGCACTCGTTGCTTGCTGCCATTGTGGAAGGAATGACCACCAATGTCATGCTGGCCGATAAAGACGGCATTATTCGTTACCTCAATCCGGCTGTGACCAAATTATTCAAAAGTCGTGAGAGTGAAATGCGTGAAATCTTCCCCAACTTCTCAGTGGATAAGCTGGTGGGGTCCAGTATTGATCAATTCCATAAAAATCCTGCGCACCAACAGTCTGTGATTGCCAACCCTGACTGTATGCCTTACCGAGCGGAAATTACGGTGGGGAAACTCGAATTTGCGCTGAGTTGTATTGCGCTTTATGACGATGATGGCGAATACATCGGGCCAGGGTTGCAATGGGAAGATATTACTGAGCAGCTGGATGGTCAGCGCCAGGTTGAACGGCTGATTGCGAGTGCTGCGGAAGGCAACCTCACTGCAAGAATGAACACCAGTCAATACCGTGGCTCTATGGCGAAACTCGGCAACGGTATCAATCAATTATTGGATAGCTTTATTGATCCGGTGAACGAGTCTATTCGCGTCATGCAGGGCGTATCTAAAGGCGACCTGAAAATGACCATGTCGGAAGACTACAAAGGCGACTTTGACGTTCTCAGCCGAGCGATTAATACCTCGATCAACAATGTTCGTAATATGGTTGAAAAGATCACGCACTCGTCGGCAAGGGTGGCGTCAGCGTCAGCCGAAATTGCTGAGGGTAATAATGATCTCAGTGAGCGCACCGAAGAGCAGGCAGCTAACTTACAAGAAACTGCGGCGAGCATGGAGCAAATGACCGCGACGGTAAAGCAAAATGCCGAGAGTGCATCATCGGCGAATTTGGCGTCGAGTAAGGCCAGTGAAAAAGCGAGCAAGGGCGGTGATGTAGTCAAAGAAACCATCGAAGCGATGGCGGAAATCAATGATGCCAGCAAGAAAATTGCCGATATTATTGGGGTGATTGATGAAATCGCCTTCCAGACCAATTTGCTTGCCTTGAATGCGGCGGTGGAAGCGGCGCGTGCGGGGGAGCAAGGACGTGGCTTTGCCGTTGTGGCGGGGGAAGTGCGTAGCTTGGCACAACGCAGTGCGGGCGCAGCGAAAGAGATTAAAGACTTAATCAAGGACAGTGTGGAAAAAGTCGCGCAAGGCTCGAAGCTGGTGGATGAATCAGGCGCGATGCTTGGAGAGATTGTCGCCTCTGTGTCTGAGGTCTCTCAGCTCATTGATAGGATCAATGTGGCAAGTCAAGAGCAAGCCACAGGTATTGATGAAATCACCCGTTCCGTGGCTCGAATGGATCAAATGACGCAACAAAACGCGGCCTTAGTCGAAGAGGCTGCAGCTTCTAGTCAGGCGATGCGGGAAGAAGGTGCCGAGTTAATCAACCTGGTTGGTTTCTTTCAAGTTGACATCGATGCTGAAAAGTTAGCGGATCTTCATCCTCCTCACACTCAACGTAAAAGCGCGCCCAAGCACGCCAATAAAGCCGTTTCCAAGGCAAGAGGGAAATATTACCGCAATGGAGAAGCCGCCTACGAGCCTCGCCAAGCGAGTAGTCATCAAAGGCCTTCGAGTGATGAGGTCAGTGATGAGTGGGAGGAATTTTAACCATGACTGCGCCATCTGGTGCTTACGATTTTAGTCAGCATCATTTTAAATATGTACAAGTGTTTATGGCGAATGAGACGGGAATTTTTCTTACGGATAAAAAGAAAAATATGGTGTATGGCCGCCTGGTGCGTTGCCTACGTAGAACAGGCACGGCGACATTTGATGACTATTTCGCGTTGGTTGAGCAGAGTAAAGACGAACGAGTCGCGTTTGTTAATGCACTGACCACCAATAAAACCCAGTTTTTTCGTGAGCGCCACCATTTCGAGTTTTTAGCCCGCGAATTGATCCCCTATTGGCAAGCGGCTAAGCAAAAGCGTATTCGGATTTGGTCTGCGGGCTGCTCGACGGGGGAAGAGCCTTACACCATTGCCGCTGTACTTGCAGGGCATGGGTTGTTAGAGAGGCAATGGGATGTACAAATCCTCGCCACTGATTTAGACACCCATGTGCTCAATACGGCTCGCAAAGGCTTTTACAGTTTGGATGCTGTCCATTCGATTCCAGAAATTTATTTGCAAAACGGGTTCTTAAAAGGAAAAGGCGTCAAGCAAGATCTATTCAAGGCCAAGCGCCAGCTTCGGGATGCGATCCGTTTCGAGCCACTTAACCTGAAAGGAGAGTGGCCTCATAAGCAAGCGATGGATGCGATTTTTTGTCGTAACGTGATGATTTATTTTGATCGCGCCACACAGCAACGGCTGCTTGAGCGGTTCTGGCACCAGTTAGTACCGGCGGGGGTACTTTTTATCGGCCATTCTGAAGGACTCGGAAAGATGGCGGAGAAGTTCGATAATTTAGGCCACACCATATACCGTAAACGGGAGTGATATGCGCCAAGCCCTGGAATTACACCGGCATGCTCAAGAGAAAACACTCACCCGTTTTTTTAGTCCTGAGCACGACAAGCACATGGTGAAGCTACAACCGGGCGATGTTTATGTCAGCGCTAATGATGAGTTGATTGCCACTGGCTTGGGCTCATGTATTGCTGCGTGTATTTGGGATCCCGAGTCCCAAGTGGGCGGCATGAACCATTTTATGTTGCCTCTTAAGTGCGAAGAGGCAGAGAGTGCTTGGACAGCGGAGCCGTATTTGTCTCATGCTGCCCGTTACGGTAATTACGCCATGGAAATACTGATTAATTCTTTGCTTCAACAAGGGGCGGTAAAAAGTCGGCTAAGAGTGAAGTTATTCGGTGGTGGTAACATTATGAGGCAAAATATTGCCATTGGCCGCAAAAATATCGACTTTGTTCGTCAATATGTCACCAATGAGCAGCTTCTCTTGGTGTCGGAAGATCTTGGACAGGTCTTTCCGCGCCAAGTGCTCTTCGATCCTCGCACGGGTAAGGCTTGGGTGAAGAAAATCCAGTCACTGAGTCAGCAATTGGTGGCGGAAGAGAGCCAGTACAATCAGCGCTTGCTGCGAGAGTCTTATGAGGATGGCACCGATGAGCAAGACGTGGAGCTATTCTGATGAGCCCATATCGTTACAAAGTATTGGTGGTTGATGATTCTTTGCTCTATCGCACCCTAATCAGGGAATGCTTAGACAGTGACAGCGAGTTAGAGGTCGTTGGCTTGGCTGCCGATCCTTACGAGGCGCGTGAAAAAATAAAAAAGTTTAACCCGGATGTGATCACGCTCGATGTTGAAATGCCCAAAATGGATGGCATCCAGTTTCTTAAAAACCTGATGCGTTTACGACCGATGCCAGTGATCATGGTGTCGACCCTGACCCAGCATGGCGCAGATGTCACCCTGACAGCACTGGAGGTTGGGGCGGTGGATTATGTACCTAAACCATCATTGAACCTTGCCACTGCCATGATCCGTGAGCGTGAGGAGCTGATCAGCAAAGTGAAGATGGCGGCGCAGGCGAGTGTTGGCCACACAAACCTTTGGAATAAACCGCCGAACGTCACCATCGATCGTCAGCATTTCAACCGTAGTGGCTATCAAGTGATCGGGCTAGGGGCATCGACGGGCGGGACAGAGGCTCTACGTGGTATCCTCGAGCGCTTACCCAAGCACATGCCACCCATTGTAGTCACACAGCATATCAAAGCCGCGTTTTGTGGCCCTTTTGCCGAGCGATTAGACCG
Organism: Salinivibrio sp. HTSP; assembly: GCF_003390965.1. Classification (NCBI taxonomy): domain Bacteria; kingdom Pseudomonadati; phylum Pseudomonadota; class Gammaproteobacteria; order Vibrionales; family Vibrionaceae; genus Salinivibrio; species Salinivibrio sp. HTSP. The sequence continues at coordinate 797 of NZ_PXUD01000096.1, read as the reverse complement.
CGTATGTCGATTGCAAGTTGAAGCCGTCACATCAGACACAGTGCTGTTGGCGCAAGGGCGCGTGTATGTCGCGCCTGGCGATCGACACCTCACCGTGGTCAACCGGCAAGGACATTTGTACTGTCAGCTCTCCGATAGTGCTCCCGTTGAGCGCCATCGCCCTTCCGTGGATGTGATGTTTTCATCCATCGCAGGTTCTGTCGGCAGACAGTCGATTGGCGTGATATTGACCGGAATGGGAAGAGATGGCGCCACTGGGCTATTGAAAATGCGCCAAGCGGGGGCGCTGACCGCCGCGCAAGACCAAGCCAGCTCTGTTATATGGGGAATGCCTCGCGTGGCAATTGAACGAGGGGGAGCGGCAAAGACGCTGTGTTTAACGGAAGTCGCGAATTTTTTAGTAGAGGCCATTTATGGGGACTAAGTGCGTTATCGCGACTTAGAGTGTGGGCGAGTAATACGGCAGCGATAGCCAAACAAAAAAACGCTAACCTTTCGGCTAGCGTTTCTTTAAAAGTGGCTCCCCGACTGGACTCACGGGGACGCCTAGTTGGGGGCGCCTAGCCCAGTGACATATTTGGCGATAGCCAAACAAAAAAAACGCTAACCTTTCGGCTAGCATTTTCTTTAAAAGTGGCTCCCCGACTGGACTCACGGGGACGCCTAGTCGGGGGCGCCTAGCCCAGTGACATATTTGGCGATAGCCAAACAAAAAAAGCGCCAACCTTTCGGTTAGCGCTTTCTTAAAATGTGGCTCCCCCAACTGGACTCGAACCAGTGACATACGGATTAACAGT
>NZ_PXUD01000095.1:0-2413 GCF_003390965.1 Salinivibrio sp. HTSP | reverse complement strand
GCGTGGGATCCCACGCAAGGTCAAATCACCCTTGATGAGGTGCCGCTCACGCAATGGCAAGAAACCGCGCTGCGTGACGCCATGTCTGTGGTGACGCAAAGTGTTGATCTGTTCAACGGCACACTGCGCGACAACCTCACCCTGGCTTGCCCAGAGGCATCAGACGATGCCCTCGCCACTGTCTTGCAGCGCGTTGGCTTGGATGGACTGTTAGAGGGTCAAGGACTCGATGCGTGGCTGGGCGATGGCGGACGACAGCTTTCAGGCGGCGAGCGCCGCCGCTTGGGGATTGCTCGTGGCCTCTTGCACCCTGCGCCGATTATGTTACTTGATGAGCCAACCGAAGGCCTAGATGTGCAAACCGAGGCGGAGATCCTATCCTTACTGCAAGACCATTGTCAGGATAAAACCGTGGTGATCATTACCCATCGATTGGTTGGTTTGGCACATATGGACACTGTGTGTTTAATGGATGCTGGCCGCATTATTGAGCAAGGCACACATCAAGACTTGCTGGCACGTAACGGTCGCTATGCGCAACTCATGAACCGCTTGTAACGAGAGCGTGTGATATGACCCTTTTTTTACCGCCTTTAGCGCAAGATGACTTTCGCTTTCCGCCCGTGAGCGAAGCGCTCTCTCACCCCGATGGCTTGCTCGCCATTGGGGGAGATCTATCACCTGCGCGGCTAATGTCGGCTTATCGCAGTGGTATTTTCCCCTGGTTTGGCGAAGATGATCCTTTATTGTGGTGGTCGCCAAGTGAACGGGCTGTGATTCAGCCCTCTGATTTTCATGCCAGTCGCAGTTTGCGTAAAGCCGCCAAAAAGTCTGCGTATACCATCACGCTCAATCGCGCATTCGAGACGGTGATTGCTACCTGTGCGGCCATTCGCGGGCCTGAGCAGACCTGGATTACCGATGAGATGCAAGTTGCCTACTGCCAGCTTCATCAGCAAGGGGATGCTCACAGTGTCGAGGTGTGGGACGGCGCACAGCTTGTCGGCGGGCTTTACGGTGTCTGCGTGGGCCGCGTATTCTGTGGTGAATCCATGTTTTCCAAAGCCACCAATGCCTCTAAATTTGCACTTTGGCAATTCAGTCAATATTTTGCCCAGCAGGGTGGCCGTTATATTGACTGCCAAATGATGACGCCACATTTAGCCTCTTTGGGTGCCAAACCTTGGACCCGAGACGCGTTTATCACCGCGTTGCAAGCACACCGTGACCAGCCCATTATCCAGAGCAGCCAACCGCAGCAGATCGCAGATTGGAGAGCATAATGAGTGTGGGAATCCAAGTTGGCGTCACGCCTGCAGCATCTTGCCAATACTTGCCTGATCAGCAAGAGCAACTGGCGGTGGTAATGTCGGCGGATTACCACACGCCCGAGAAATATGCCGCGCTATTAGCGGCTGGCTTTCGTCGTAGTGGCAACCTTATTTACCGGCCGCACTGCCCACAATGTCAGGCTTGCCAAGCGATTCGGATTGATGTGAACCAATATCACCCCTCAAAAAGCCAAAAGCGTCATCGCAGCCAGCTCAATCGCTTGGAGGTTAAAGTGAGTGATCAGCTTGATGCTAACTGGTTTGCGCTCTTTCAACGGTACATCGCCGCTCGCCATTCCGATGGCAATATGTATCCTGCCAAGCGCCAAGCGTTTCTCGACTTTATCGGTAGTGACTGGTTATCCCCGCGCTTTATCCATTTGTATCAACGCGATCATCACCAACTCACGCTGGTTGCCATCGCCGTAACCGATGTCGTCGACGACGGGTTAAGTGCACTTTATACGTTTTTCGAGCCAGAGCACCGCTTCTCACTCGGACGCGTCAGTATTCAAGCACAACTACAACTGGCGAACTCACTCGAATTACCTTGGCTCTATTTGGGCTATCAAATCGATGCCTGCTCAGCAATGCGCTACAAAGCAGACTATTATCCACATCAACGCTTTATCAACCAGCAATGGCGGGCGTTTACCTGGCCGGTTATTCCACAATAGTGGCTATTTTTTCTAGCAAGGAGCGCCCCAACAGGGTAAAATTCGCACCCGAACTTTACAGACTTTCAGAATAGAGGCATTATCTGTCGGTCAAAAAATTGGCTACCAGAAGAGGCCTAAGAGGATTCAATGGCAAAAGAAGACGTAATTGAAATGCAAGGCACCGTACTCGATACGTTGCCTAATACTATGTTCCGCGTAGAACTAGAAAACGGTCACGTGGTGACTGCCCACATTTCAGGCAAGATGCGTAAGCACTACATCCGCATCCTGACCGGCGACAAAGTCACGGTTGAAATGACCCCTTACGATTTGTCCAAAGGTCGCATCGTTTTCCGTTCGCGTTAATCCTCCGAACGCGATCATCGAGTAGGGTGAGGCGTTGCCGCCTCATCCCTCTCACAG
>NZ_PXUD01000094.1:0-6050 GCF_003390965.1 Salinivibrio sp. HTSP | reverse complement strand
ACTTCGTCAGCCACCACCGCAAAGCCTCGGCCTTGCTCGCCAGCGCGCGCCGCCTCAATCGCCGCATTCAGCGCCAAGAGGTTGGTTTGTTCAGAGATATCGTTGATAACGTTGACGACATCAGAAATCTTTTCACCTTCCTCGAGCAGTTTATGCATTTCAGCATTCACATTCTCCATCTCTGAACGCATATTGATGATTTCAGAGGCTGAACTCTCAATCGTCCCATACACTTGGTTAACCAGATCCGTGGCACCTGCAGCACGAGTCGCCGCATCGTTTGCTGTATCAGCTACTGTGGCAATAGATTGATTCATCTGCGTAGCGGCGGCGGCAACCGTCGAGAGACTTTGTTTCTGTTGCTCCAAGCGTTCCGCGTTAGTGCGCGCCATTTGTCCACTCTCTGCCGAGACTTCAGCGAGGTTGATAGAAGCTTGGGTCACTTCATTGACGATTTCACGCAACGAAGCGGTAAAGTGGTTAATATGCTCAGTGATCTGGGCGAATTCTTTGTATTTCGGGGCTGGGATCACGGTGGAGAGATCGCCATCCCCTCTGGCGAGTTCTCGCACGCGTAACGTTAAATCATTAAGTGGTTTAACCACGGTGGCGGTCAATGCCAAAATCAGGAACACAATCATCACAAGATCGAGCACTAGCAGCTCAATCAAGCTTCGGGTGAGGGTATCGGATAACTCCGCCTCTAATCTGTCTGTGTTATAAAATACCTGCAGAGTCCCCACTTTGTTGGTTTCACCATACTCGGTAAATGAAAGCTCACTTTCTTCGTGGGGCATGGATTCGTACATCGATTTTTCGCCGTCGCCAATGTCTTTCGGCTGGCGTTGTCCCTCATCATTGGGTGGCCCGAGGCGCAGAAAGACGATCGCAGACCCTTGATTATCCAGTATTCGGACCGCCTTGATATCGGGGGCTTTTAATTCGGCAGAAATCGAGAGTTTGGCCGCTTCCAGGTCGAAGTCCCAAATGGCTTTGGGCAAACTGAGATTCATGCGGTTGGTGGCATTGTCCACGGTGGTTTCAAGCGCGCTATTCAGTTCCTGTTTGGTATTTTGGTAACCAATATAGCTTGATATCCCTAATACCACAGAAACAGCAATAACCACTTGAGTGACAAATATTGCTTTTAGACTCTTAAACATAGCGCTACTCTTCTATTTACATTGCCATGCGACCTGACTACGGTCACTTTCCCCTCGAGTGTTCATTATTCACCCAGGTGTTGTTTCATTATCTGTTCAATGTCGATTTTCTTGAGCCCTTGATTGACGATCTCACGCCATTTTTGTCCTTCAGCATTATCAGCGAAAGCAATATATAGCTTTTTATCGACCAAGAGCTTTTTATTCATTTGTAGGTTCGCTTTTACCGCGTTAAGGGCTGGATCGTTCTCTTTGAGGTAGTCCAGCACATTGGCATCTACCACCGCGAGAGGAATACGCGCTCGTCCCACCTTTTGCAGGTTTTGCGTGTCACTGGTGACCGCAGACGATTTAAGTGTGCCGTTGGCAATACGCTCATCTAACTCTGGTGTGTTGACATACCCTCGAACCACGCCAATGGTATGCTGAGTCAGATCATCAAGGGTCGACCATTCGATAGGCTGATTGACGTTTTCAACGAATCCGAGCGGACCAGTACCTATGGGGTCAGAGAAAACCAGTTCGTCTGTCTCGTAATGATATTCTGGGAAATAGCCAGCGTACTGCGCATCATTCTTGACCAAATACACGGTGCGTGACCACGGGTAAAACTCGACGTTAAGCTCGTGCCCCATGGCTTGCACCGCCGCACGTACCACCGCCACCGATGCGCCCTGATCCGGCAAATTTTTGCCAGAATAAGGCGGCCATTCGAGAGATGGCATAGTGAGAACATCGGCTCGAGCTGGTGTTGCTAGAAGAAGGGCCGAGAAAACGATGGCGAACAGATGCTTGAGCATAGCGCCTCCAAATAAGTGCCAATTCTCTTAAGCGTAGACGAGATAAAAATAGATGGGTGTTGTGATCTAGATAACTTGAAGCATTTCTGAGGTTTTACCCTAATAATGTGATGAAAATTAAGGTTTTTCTGGTCTGTCCAGATTGTGTGTTAGCTATGGTAGGTGGCAAAAAATGTTAGAGGCTGACAAGGTGTCTGTATATCTGGTGAAAAGCGGTTCTTTTCCAGACAAAAAAGCCGCTGTTTGAAACAGCGGCTTGTTAGGAAGTGATTAATCACGCTCAAGGCTAACATTAGAGTAGCTGCGGTAACCGCGTACCATCACATGGTACTCGGTACCTTTTTGTGCGTTAATACGACAGGTCTCATCGTTGCCGTAGTGGGCGCGCATAGTGAGCTGGAAAGTAAGATATGCGGTGTTCATTCGGGAGACACAATGAAAAAGTATGACACCGGCCATCCGTTGGCCAGCGACAAACACGTTAGGTTTTATGGCGCGCGGCGTTGACCTGCACCTTGCGGTTTGGCCATAGGCGCTGGGTCTTTAGGCCAAAATAGGCTAGAAGGATGTTGTTTTATTTGTGTCAGTACCGCGGTTCTTACCGACTTCATATCCAACTCACAGTTACGCGAGCGCAGCGCAACGAATAATGCGAGACCAAAGCTGACCCACAGATTAATAAAGCCAATCATCAACACAAAAAACAGGCTGGATAAGACAGACAACCACGACGAGTAATCGCTCATATGCGCATAGGCAGCGTGGGCAGAAGAAAAGGCCACGTGGCGAATATCAAGCGGAACATCAATAAGATAGCCGACGTAGCTTGTCATGCCTAAAAGCACACCAAAAATAAAGTTACCGCCTAATGCACCATAGTTGTGATGGATGTACAGTGCTATCCGCTCTCGTCGTTGAAGCGAGATCGCGCGGAATAATGGATGGCCGATTAAGCGATCTTTGAGCTCAATGTAGTCCGCCCGATTATCAAGAATGCCGGTAATAATACCCGACAAAAACAGCCAGACCCCGGCAATAGCGGCGTAAAGCCAGGCTAAACCATGGATCGGATGAATCGCAGCGGTTTGATAGGCCACTTGTTCGCTGTTTAATACCGGGTTGCCATATAAATGGCTAAAAAGCAGACTAACCAACACACTTACGATAATTGCCGCGGTGATATTCCCCCAGACTGCAAACCACTGAGAACGATTCACATTGATCAGTAACCGTGCCAGCTTTTTACTACGCGTGCGCCCTTGTTTGTTCTTTTCTACGTGCGCGGCAAAGTTTGCCGCTGTCATCGCTGGCTGTTTGGTGGCAATGGTAAAGTGTAAAATATGCACCAGCATAAAGCCGACACCGTAGTTTAAACTGACCAGCAATGCATTATTAAGTGGTGATAATTGCAAGGTCTCGATATACATTTTTACCCATGCTAACAGGGCAATAATCACTCCACCCCCGCAAGCGCGCCGCAGAATCTTAAAGTAATCGTTTTTGGTTTTGGCGATATAGTGCTGGCCGTGGTTGCTTTTGTTTTGTGTCACACTCTGAGCAAACGTGCGGGTACTTTTGCGATAAATCGCGCGCACACTGTTGCGTTCCGTCACCGAAATAAGCAATTGCCGCCAGAGGTTGAATACACAGCGCGCCTTCTGATGCGGGTGACGAAAATCAAGAATTTGGATCAACAGCACCATGCGGTTTAATGTTTGATCCAAGCGCTCAAGCATACGTGAAGCGTGCGCGGAGAAGCCCATTTGGTTAATACCACGGGCTCGGATCCGCTTGACCTGTTGCTGGCATTGCTCAATCATCACCCAAAAATGTGCCCTGTCTTTGGGATCCAACGTACCGTATCTAATCGCATTAACGAGTTGATGGGTTTCACGCTGCAATGCAATGAACGGTGAATCGACCTCGCTCAAACGGCGGTCGATCCGAAGTAGCTCAGGATCAAGCTCCTCGGCGGCGATCCAGATAGACAGCATTTCTAGCGAATAACACAACTCGCTTTTTATATAAGCACCGGTTGAGCGGATGGCTTCCGGGGCGGCGTTTTTGACTAGTAGACGGTATAGCTTAAACCAGCATTTATGAGAGATGGCCTTTACCCACGCTTTATCTTCTCCACCGACAAAGTAACTGAGCAGATCATTGATGTCGTTGCAGCGTTTAGGCGGCGGATTCACTTTGTTATAAAGCCGACGAAAAATGTCAGTCACAAGGCCGTTTTTAGAGAAAATCCCCAGCTGCACAAACGCCGGCGATAGCTTTATTTTCTTGGCCTCATTGCACACGCTATTGGCAAAGAGCGCGGCTTGAGAGGGGGAGTTGGCTAACGCTAAGACAAGCTGCTCAAGGCGCAACTCTGCTAATTCGGGCGCACCCTCACGCAGGTAGGTAAAGAATACATCAAGGCGCTCTGTGTCAGTGGCACAGAGAGAGAAACCATCTATCACTTTAAAGGCCGGTGTAATCGCAGGCATAAATCAATTTTCTTATCAGTCGATAGTCAACGCGCGCGTAGTCTACAAGAGGGAATGAATAGGGGGAAGCAAAAGTGTGTTTAGATCACACCTGCAATGCGCTGACTTGGCGACGGCAAGCATGGATTTTCTTGCTACACTGCCTGGCCCCAGCTTGGTGAACAGCCAAAATAAGTTGCGGTCATATTCCACATAGACACTGTGTGATAAATCTCCCAAAGCATAACTGGCGCCCTCACCCTGCTAGAATGGGGGCACGTAGTACGCGGCGATTACAGGTTGTTGTGGGTGACGGACTTGAATGCCTTCAGCGCTTTTTGCCGATCCAGCCATTGCCCCACAAAATCTGCCTTCGCTGACATTTTGGACAATTAAGCACGAAAAAATCAGCACGGCTTTGATAATCTAGCCTGACAACGTTGACGAAAAGGTGTGTTAGGTACCGAGAACTGATCGTCGGTAGCGTGGAAAATACTAGCTGGATAACCAGCTTATCCGTGGAAGCACGCCATTTGAGTGCACGCTTTGTATGTTATGTTTCTCTGAGGGCAGGCTCAAGCCCAAGATGATCAACAAAGGGGATAAAGTCGCGATCCAAAAACAGCAAAGGTAGCTTTTTCTCTATGCAGAAAGTCGCGATGATCACGTCGGCAGTTTTTCGGATTGTGATGCCCTTTTTGCGAAGTGCCCTATAATTGTCAGCGCAAACAAGTGCCATGTCTTTGCCAAACATTTCATACTGCTCCAGCGAGAGCAGGCTCTGTTTGGTCTGACGATAGTGTTTGTCGTTGCGGATGCCTTGAAGGATTTCCAGAAATATGAGGTCGCCGATAGCGACGGAACCGTGGACTATTGAGGCATCCAGCAGGTCAGTATGCGGGTTTTTGACTCCGTTGAAATAGTCGATCCATACACTGGTATCCACCAATATCATCCGGCGCTCCGCATTTCATTCAGGTCGCCTTCCCACTTGATTTTGCCTCGCAGTTTTCGAATTTCCTGCTGCTTGCTAAGCTGAACTAGAAGTTTCAGACCTTGCTCAACAGCCTCTTTTTTGGTTTCGTAGCCGGAGGCTTTGAGAGCTTCTGCCATCAACTGGTCGTCTATGACGATGTTCGTTCTCATGTCGCACCTATGTGTATCGATTTCGGTTTCCATACACAATCTAGCACGTCAGGAAGAACATAACAATCGGCTGCACAGCGACCGATTTTCCGCCGCTTCGCGGCTCCAAACCGGCGCGTGAGCCGGGTGTTATGCCTACTGTATAATTCAATAAAAGGAAATATATGAAGTCTGTAACTGTTAGAGATAAAAAAGAACTCAAGAAAGCATTAAAAAGTGATGTTGATGAAATTGTTATTGAAAATCACTGACTAGAGAAAAATTAAAAATCAGTTGCATTAATAAGGAAAGCAGGGCCATACGCAATTGCTGCCATTGTCGCAGCAATACCCTTCATTCCTTTTACAGGTGGGGCAGGGCGCAGGGCGAGCGCATGAGTGTTCATTTTTTAACCATCGCCGGTATGCCTGCGGCTAAAACCTTTTCTAAGAAGCTGGGATTCATGAGACAGCGCTTCTGTTTGGCCACCA
>NZ_PXUD01000093.1:0-26020 GCF_003390965.1 Salinivibrio sp. HTSP | reverse complement strand
CGATGGTAGTTACCAACGATCAGGTAATTTTCTATCGATTTCTTTTGTTTTTTCTTCTTTTTATTATCTTAGCTTTGTATTAAAAGATGTTCGAAAAACTCGCTGGTTTATAGTTCATCCTTTATGGCTGGCTATATATACGGCGTCGACGTTCATATCATTAGTTAGTGCACAGCTATTTGGTTCAAATAGTGCAACGGCAGTTATTTCGGGTGTTTATCTAATTACATTGGTCATGACGTTAATTATACCGAGGAAATCTATTCGGGTCAGCTATATGTATAATAAATTATCCCTACCTTGGTCTAAACGCTTATTTAAGAATTTAAGTCTGATGGCTTTAGTTGGTTTGGCCTTTTTTTTTGGTCTATTGATAGTGATTATAGCTCTTGCTGATTTTGATATTACAAGCATAAGACTATTAGGCTTTGGATCGGGAACTAACACTTCATTACAGAGTCGGATAGATATTTTAATGGAGTCTGGCGCTAATCAGCTTGGATACGCGCCTTTCTTGGGCAACATGAATGTTGCATATCTAACGACAGGTAATGCAGGTGAAACCTTACATAGTTTTCTTCCTTATGTGATGGCGAACTTAGGCTTAGTAGGAGTGACTATTGTGATAACACTGTTTGCTAGTGTTTTTTACCAGATATATCGTGATAGTAAGTGGGTAGGAGCATGCGTACCTAATAGATATGGTTCACAAATGGTTGCAATTTACTCAGCCTTTATTCTCTTATATATATTAATATTCGCTAACTTGGCTACAGGCGTCTCCTGGGCTGTTCTCTGGTTTACGCTTGGATTTATATCCAAGCCTTTTGGTTTTAGATGATGAAAAGTGTCGCAAACGTAGTACTTAATGACTTCACAAACGATAGTCGGGTTTTAAAAATATCAAAATCACTTGTTCAGCTTGGTTTTGAGACAACTGTTGTTGCAATGCATAATGATGGGCTACTTGAAGAAGAAAGCTTGGGTGGAGTTGCAGTGAATAGAATAAAATTAAGGAGCAGACCTTGGTCCAAATCAAAGCCTGTTCAAATTATCAAATATTTAGAGTTTTTGGTTCGAGCTGCATCTCGCTTTATAAAATCTGATATCATCCATTGTAATGACTTGAATGCCTTGCCTGTTGGTTTGCTAATCAAACTGTTTGGTAGAAATAAAAAAATTGTTTACGATTGCCATGAATACGAAACAGAGATTAATGGTCTAAAAGGCGTGGAGAAGAGAGCCAAGAAATTGCTGGAAGGAAAGTTGGTTAGATATGCTGATGCTGTTATTACAGTCAGTGATTCCATCGCTAATGAATACTCAAAGCTTTACAATATTACCAAACCTCATCTTGTGTTAAATTGCCCTACGTATCATGAGCAAAAAAAACGAAACTTGTTTCGTGATAAATTAGACATACGCGCTGACCAAAAAATTTTTCTTTACCAGGGCGGACTAAGCAAAGGGCGAGGCATTGAATTGCTGCTGGAAGCTTTTTCTGAACTTGATTCTGATAAAAATGTTTTGGTTTTCATGGGTTATGGCCCTCTAGAAGGTTTTATTCGGGAAAAGGAACAACAGCAAAGTACTATTTTATTTCATAAAGCCGTTAGCCCGGATGTTTTACTGGATTACACAAGCTCTGCTGACTACGGTGTTTCTTTTATTGAAGACTCATGCCTCAGTTACCGCTACTGCTTGCCTAACAAAATGTTTGAGTATCTGATGGCTGGTTTACCAGTGTTAACCTCAAATTTATTTGAAATGAAACGACTGGTTGAAATAGAAGGTATCGGAATCGTTGCGGAGGAAAACACTGTTGAAGGCGTAAGGAAAGCCGTAGAATCTTCTTTGGATCAAGACTACGATGTTATTCAGAGAAATGTTTTTTCTGCTCGAAAAAAATATTGTTGGGAAGATCAGGAAAAAGTTTTGAAAGAGATTTACAATGCCATCTAATATTAAAGTCGCTCATCTAACTTCCGTCCATTCTCGCTTTGATACCCGTATCTTCATCAAGGAGTGCAACTCTCTTGCAAATAATGGCTACGCTGTTTTACTGGTCGTTGCTGACGGTAAGGGTGACGAAACTAAAAATAATGTAAAAATCTTCGATGTAGGTGCATCTAAGGGACGTTTAGATCGCATTCGTAATGCACCAGAACGTGTTTTAGCTAAAGCATTGGACCTAGATGCAGATATTTATCACCTGCATGATCCTGAGTTGATTCCCATTGGTTTGAAACTCAAAAAGCGCGGTAAGGTGGTAATTTTTGATGCCCATGAAGATGTACCCAAGCAATTGTTGGGGAAGCCGTATTTGAACAAACCTGCCAAGTGGTTACTATCTAAAACCTTTTCTGTGTATGAGCGTTGGGCGTGTCGTCATTTGGACGCAGTTATTGCGGCGACCCCCTATATTCGCGATAAATTTATTGCGATGGGTGTGCGTTCGGTTGATATCAACAACTATCCGCTCTTGGGCGAGCTTTCCACCGGTGAGGTGGATTGGTCAAGGAAAAAAGCCCAGGTTGGGTATGTTGGAGGCTTGGGACGAATTCGTGGTATTCACGAGATGGTTCAAGCAATGGCATTGGTTGAATTTGATGTTCGTTTTGCGATGGGTGGCAGTTTCTCTGAAGCCAGCTTTGAACAAGCAGTGAAAGCAGAAGCAGGATGGGTGAAGACTGATCACCTTGGTTGGTTGGATCGTGCTGGAGTTAAACAAGTGTTGAATGACTCCGTTGCTGGTCTGGTTACTTTGCATCCGGTGATCAACTATCTAGACTCTTTGCCTGTCAAAATGTTCGAGTATATGGCAACGGGTTTACCGGTTATTGCTTCGAACTTTCCTTTATGGAAAGAGATTATAGAAGGGAATCAATGCGGGTTGTGTGTGGATCCTCTCGACCCAAAGGCAATAGCTGAAGCCATCGATTACCTGGTTGCGCATCCTGAGGAGGCTGCACAGATGGGACATAACGGTCAAAAGGCAGTGCAGGAAAAATACAACTGGTTTATTGAAGAGCAGAAGTTGCTTCAATTTTACAAAAACCTATAAGTGATAAGTATGCAAAAAATTTTAACCATTATCGGCGCTCGCCCGCAGTTTATTAAAGCTAGCGTCGTATCGCGTGCTATTCAGCAAGCAGAAGGTATTGAAGAAATAATGCTGCATACTGGGCAGCATTTTGATGCTAATATGTCGGATATCTTTTTTAACCAACTGAATATTCCACGACCGCACATCCAGTTAGACATTCACGGTGGCAGCCATGGTGAGATGACCGGGCGTATGCTTGCAGAAATTGAGCAGGCTTTGTTGACGCATAAGCCAGATCGTGTCTTAGTGTATGGCGATACCAACTCAACACTCGCAGGCGCGCTTGCAGCTGCCAAGTTGCATATCCCCGTCGCCCATATTGAAGCTGGCTTGCGCAGTTTTAATATGCAAATGCCAGAAGAAATTAATCGTATTTTGACTGATCAGATCAGTGATTTACTTTTTTGCCCGACAAATACAGCGGTTGCTAACCTTAAAAACGAAGGCGTTGCTGATAAACCAGTAAAGATTTTACAGGTAGGCGATGTCATGCAAGATGCGGCAATTCTTTTCGCAGAAAAAGCGCAAGCACCGCAAGGATCGCTCCCAGATTCCTTTATTCTTGCAACCCTTCATCGAGCTGAAAATACTGATAACCCAGAGCGGTTGGCTGCCATAGTAACAGCGCTTAACGAGGTCAATGCAACTGTTGCTCCTGTTGTGCTTCCTCTGCACCCTCGGACGCGTAAACTGATTGTCGAACAGGGTCTTGAATTGAATGTTCAACTTGTAGATCCAGTCGGTTATTTTGAAATGGTTTGGCTACTCGATCACTGTCAATTGGTATTGACGGATAGCGGCGGTGTGCAGAAGGAAGCGTTTTTCTTCGGTAAAGCTTGCGTGACAATGCGCGATCAAACTGAGTGGGTAGAGCTAATAGAAGCCGGCGCTAACGAGCTAGTCGGTGCGGATAAGAGTAAGATTGTTGATGCAGCTAGGCGACATGTTGATCGTAGTGTTCAGGATACTCAGGAGCTTTATGGTGGTGGTAAAGCGGCGCAGAATATTGTCAATAAGATTGCTAAGGCTGGTTGATGAGTAAAACAGTTTGGATTGTAAATCAGTACGCCTCGACGCCAGATACAGGAATGGGCGGGCGACACTACTATCTAGGGCGTGAATTAGCCAAACAGGGTTACCAAGTCTATTTGATTGCAGCTTCCTCTCATCACTTGTTGCGTAACAAGCCAGCAATGGAACGGGATATTAAAGTTGAAAGCCTGGCTGACGGTTTTCATTTCGTCTGGATTAATATGCCTGACTATACAGAAGCCCACAGTAAGCAACGAGCGATAAACTGGTTTGTGTTCCCTTGGCGGATTCAGAAATTGGCACGAAAAATTGCTCATAAGCCGGATGCTGTTTTATCTTCTTCTCCTTCACCTATCGCTTTTTTAGGTGCCCAACGGCTGGCTAAAAAATTCAAAGCCCGTTTGGTCTTTGAGGTGCGCGATATCTGGCCGTTGACCTTAACAGAAATTGGTGGCTACTCGCCGAAACATCCGTTTATCCGTTTCATGCAGTGGGTTGAAGATAAAGCTTACCAAGATGCTGACGCCGTGGTCTCTAACTTGAAAAACGCTGTTGAACACATGGTTAATCGAGGCATGGCGCGTGATAAATTCAGCTGGGTGCCTAATGGGGTTTCCTTAGAAGAGGTGAATCAAAAAGTCCCACTCAACAGCGACGCTGTTGCTAAGCTTCCAAAAAATAAATTTATCGTGGGCTATACGGGGACATTAGGTGTAGCTAATGCTATGGACACGTTGATCGAAGCTGCTGAGCGACTGCAAAGATATTCTGATATTGCATTCGCGCTAGTTGGTGGTGGTAAAGAGAAGGCTACTATACAGGCTTTAGTCGAAACAAAGCAGTTAGGTAATGTCAATTTCATTGAACCCATTCCAAAAGTTGAAGTTCAAGCGATGCTAGAACAATTCGATGTCTGCTATATTGGACTTACAAAAGATCCATTATTTCGCTTTGGCGTCTCACCTAATAAGTTATTTGATTACCTCTACTCTGGTACACCGATTATTTATGGTATTGACTCTGGTGAATATAAGCCAATAGAAAAAGCTCAAGCGGGCCTTCAAGTGCCCGCACAAGATCCAGATCAACTGGCTGATGCAGTTTTGAGGCTTTATCAGATGACAGCAGAGGAAAGATTTTTTATGGGGCAAAATGGGCGTAGGACAGCTCTGGGGTATTATGAGTATGGGAAGCTTGCGAAACTACTAAAAAAGGTTTTGTTCAGATAATCTTGTAGTTATCAAGAAAAATCGCAGAATCAACCTCGTTTTTTAGGATCTTAGCACTCGCTAATCCGTATTCATGAATTTAAATACGTAGCACTTCGATTACAGAACACGGAGGGGCGGCCTCATACTCGCATTGAGGTTTTTGCTCTTTCTGTATTCTGTATTCCGTCATCGGTATTCGGGATCTTGAATATGGAGAAGAGACTAGACGCTTCGCTTCTAGAAACTGGAGACTAGGAAAATCTCAAAGCGGCTTATAAAATCGCCTCTAGCCTCTAGCCTCTAGCCTCTAGCCTCTCCCCGCAACGCCATACTGGCAAATATCACCACCCCGAGCGAAAAGAACAAAATACCTGAATGGTGGTTAATATAGTGCTGTGTCAGCATGTAACCGGCTATCAGGACCACGTGACAACGCAGCATCACCGCGGCGAGTTGGTTGGCTGGGCGCGCGGGTACGTGTACTTTTTTCGTCGCGAGCCAAGGTGCGATAAGCAAGCAAAGGAGCGTTATGCCGCCAATTAATCCCTTCACTTGCAGCTCTTCTAACAACTGGTTATGGGCGCGACTAAAGTGCATCACTATCGGGTCGACATATCCTTGATCAACCACCTGCTGCTTGTGTTGCGTGTAGTGGGTGTAACCGGTTCCCGCGATTGGGTTATCAGCAAATAGGTGCAGGGCGGTTTTCCATAATTCCACCCGTATCCCTGAGGAGCTTTTAACGGTTGGTGTGTTTGCCGCCTGCTCCCCTCCTGATGTGGCGTCGGGGGGAGTGGCGCTTGGTGTGTTCTCGGTGCTTTGCGTCGGCGCAATGGTTTGGGTGGCTTGTTGGTATTGGTTTAAGTCTGAGAATACGAGCTCCGCTCTGTTTAACGCGGGCACCAGTGCCGTGGCAATAATCAGTACGATACTGGCACCCATCGCGACATAGTCTTTTGGGCTAAACGCTTTTCGGTAATACATTACGGCCCATAATGCCACAAAGGGAGTGATAACCCACGAGCCACGTCCTCCGCTCAATAATGTGGCAATAAACCCTAAGGTGATCCCCAAAAATGCCAGTTTCTTTAATGTTGGCAGCGCGTGTTGGCAACTATAAATATACGCAAAAATACTGAAAACACTGAGGCTTGCAGCCATGCCGGCCACCTGAATGGGCATGAACCCGCCTGATGCCAGTGCACGAATATCGAGCATGTAGTGTTGATAAAGCGCAATTAGCCCGACAGCAGACGCCCCAATGGCACAGCCATACAACACCGCTTTAAGCGAGGGCGAGGTAGTGAGCAGCAGAGCAAAAACCATGATCGCTAATAGCAGGCGACTCGGCATATCCATTTGTTTGTAGTGCCAGTCGGGGAGTGCGAAGGCGGCAGTGACGATGACATAAAGCAGAAATGTACCGGCTATTAACAGGGCCGGGCGGCTTTTTAGCGCCTTCCATGTGCCGGGGAATAAGATTAGCGCAACCAGCGCTAACCCAACAGCGATATATTTGTAGGCGTCTGGTGTGATAAGTAGCGTGGCAAAATAAGCGAAACATAGGCTACTAACGAGTGTTTGGCGAGACATGAGTAACAACGTTTTTCCCTCTGTCGATTCTCAGTATGTGAACGCATACGTATGGGTAATAAATGCTCGCGCATTATACCTAGATTGCTCATTCTTGCTATTTTTTGTTTGCTAATTCTAGCCCCTAGCCCCTAGTCTCTAGTCTCTAGTCTCTAGTCTCTAGTTTCTAGTCTCTAGTTTCTAGCCTCTAGTTTCTAGTCTCTAGTCTCTAGTCTCTAGCCTCTAGTCTCTAGTCTCTAGTCTCTAGCCTCTAGTCTCTAGTTTCTAGTCTCTAGCCCCTAGAACGCCTTCCCCCTCTTCAAACCGGTTCTTTCCCAGCTTTGCTCTAAAAAAAGAGGTAATGCGCCAGATGTAGCGTAGCATTAGGCAGTAACCACCAAAACATGCGAGAAAGCCCACAAACATGATGGTTTCATGGATCTGGAGTAGCTCGCCTACAATGCCAATGCCGGCTAAGCTGCTGGCCAGTAAACAAATGGCTGCCAGGGTTTGGCGTGATGATAACCCCACACGCTGAAAAATATGGTGTAAGTGTTCGCGATCGGGCTTAAACGGCGAGTCGCCACGTTTAACGCGCCGAAACATAATGGCCGTCATGTCCATCAGTGGTAGCGCAATTAGCCATAGCCCTGTGACTGGCCTTATAGCCGCATTGGTTGGATGTTGGCTGGCCAACAATAAAAACCATACCACC
Organism: Salinivibrio sp. HTSP; assembly: GCF_003390965.1. Taxonomy (NCBI): domain Bacteria; kingdom Pseudomonadati; phylum Pseudomonadota; class Gammaproteobacteria; order Vibrionales; family Vibrionaceae; genus Salinivibrio; species Salinivibrio sp. HTSP. Next base: position 18,384 of record NZ_PXUD01000093.1, on the reverse strand, counting down.
GTGAAGCCGATTAGCATACTACCCGCATCGCCCATAAATACTTTGCGCTCTCGGCCGAGTAATCCAAGGTTAAACATTAAATAGGGCAGGATAATCACAGTGAGTACTAGGCAAAGATAAGCCATAGAGAAGTGGCCATTCAGGTAAAGCAATGCCCCCAAGCTGGCAAAGGTGACTGTCGCCAACCCTCCTAATAGCCCATCAATACCATCTACCATGTTAAAGGCGTTAATTGCGCCAATGACCGCGAAAACCGTTAATACATAGCCAAGGCCGTCGAGTTGGATACGCCCCGTGGCAAAAATGTCGCCTAGACGGCTAAGCTCAATGTTACCAAGAACAATCATGGCGATAGCAAGCGCGCCCTGTACACCAAAACGCAGCTTAAAATCGATATCGAACTTATCATCCAATACGCCAATTGCCACTAAAATCAGCATACAGCTGGCATACAGACCACTGTGCGGAATAATAGTAGGATTGTTGATCAAAAAATAAACCAGAGAGAGGCAGATCGCGATACCGCCGACAAGTGGTACGGTACCAGCGTGCTGTTTGCGATGATCCGGCTTGTCGACCAATCCAATACGTTTAGCCGCTTTTCGCAGCAAAAACAGGGAAGCAGTCGAGAAAAAAAGTAATAAGGCCAAGTCGGCGAATGAAACAATCACAGGACAATCCTTTTGGGATGACGGCTCAGTTATTTAGTATATGCCAAGTTGTAGTCTAGTGGCTATCCGCCGGGCGCGTAAACCAGGGGGCGCGATCATCCGTTAATTCATAGAGCGAATACTTGGTGTTGAGTTTTTGCCCACCGTCGCGTTGTAGCGGTTGCCACGATACACCGCCCCGAGAGGTGGTTGGTTTTATCGTGAGTAAGTCAAACGGAATGGAGACATAAAAGCCCTTGGTAAAGCTGCCTTCGCCAAACTCTTCTGCGGATAAGTCGGTTTTGCTGGCGTATGCGCCGACGGTGATGCCACTGTTAAATTGTTTAGCGATATCAACAGTCACCCCCACATCTTCTGTTAAATAGCGCCCGGCGCTAATTTTAGCCAAGGTGCCATCAAATACGCCGAGCGGATTTTGCCAGTAAAGCGTGGCATGGCCGGTGGTGGTGCCGGTTTGCACCCGGAATTCACGGTTGCCATTTTCTGCAGGTTGATATTCGTTTTTAAATAGCCCAAACGCCGAGCCGGGCTCGCGTTGTTGGACATAGTTTGCGTCGAATCCCACGGCAAACTGACTGCCCATTGGGCGGTAAAGCACTTCGCCCCCGACACCGGCAAACATGGTTTCTAAGTAGCCGCCATAGGTTTGGGTATACCAATTGTCGCCCCAGTGATCGAGATAGGTCAGTTGTAAGTTGGTGACCCGCACGGTGTCTTCTAAGTACTGTCGGTTGAGCGTACGAACACGCTTAAGATCAGTGCCATCAGGCGGCACGGTGTACTTGAATTTGTCGTAGGTGTCGGCAATGTTCACATAGACACTGGATGACGCAAGCAGGTGATTACCTAGCCGCGCGGTGGCGTTACCACTGACGCCCAGTGAGTACATGTAAAAGTTTTCTGAGCCGCCAAACGATTGTACAAACACAGGGGCGAGACCCGCATCAAGATTATCGCGCTGGTTGGCTTTTTCGGTGCCCGATGTGGGTTGCGGCTGCTGGCGCGTGCGTGCATCGTTGGGGGTTGCGCCCACATAGCTGTTGGTGGCGACGGCGGCATAGGTGTTGGTATCAATCACGGTTTCAGTGATGGGCTGACGTTTCGCTTGGTCAATAATCCGATATTGTTTGGCGTCAATGCCGGTATTAGCAATTAGGGTGGCCGCGCGCGTTTGGGCGGTATCTTGGTTGCGGTATTTGCGTTGCTCACCCGTCACTGTGACGGTGGTGCCATCAAAGTGCACTTGGTTATCTTGATACCCGGCAACACGGGCAAGTTGAGTGCTCAGGGCCTGCCATTGGTCGTCGCTTAAGTCCGTCTGCGTGGGGGCTGGTTGATAGATTGGCGCGTGATCGTCAAGCCAAAAGCTGTCGATCTGATTAAAGTTGGTATGTAAGCTTAATCCGGCGGTCACGACGGCGCCACGTTCATAGGCTAACCGTGCACTACCCCAATCCCCTAAGCGATAGACGGCGCCCACATTCCAAGGGCTGTTCACATCCATTGGAATACCGGTTCGCGTGCTAATAAAGTCGGCTTCATAATCGTTACCGTCGTATTCAAGCTTTATGCTTAGTGGCGCGTAGGGGGTTTGATATTCGACCCCGCCAAATAACGCGGTACAGCCGGTAAACATGCGATTAATATCAACACTGCCGCCGTTGCCGGAGTAGGTGGTGTCACGGCCACAATCCACCGACTGGTTTTTATCGCCGGTGAGGTTGGCGCGGTTGCCCATATAACCCCAGCCGACGCCGAGTGAGAAATCAAACGGGCCCGCGCGTTTTGAGCCGACCAAGTATTCGCCATCAAATAAGCCAGTACCGCCAATATCCCGTACGCCAACCGCGAGTTCTGGTAGCCAGAAGCTTTCTTGCATCAGGCGTAACTTTGCATCAATGCTTTTGTCGGTATATTTGGTATCGCCGCTAAAACTTGGATCATTGCTATAAAGTAAGTCGTGAACCTGGGTATAGCGGACGGTGGTTTCTAGCCAAGGAAACAACTGGAGCGAGGTATTAAAGTGCACATAATCTTCGTTATAGGTGATGCCCAGGGTAAATTCCCCGTCGGGAGCCGTGCGCGCGGTGGGCATTTGCATGAGGCCCACGCCGCCAAAGTCGGTTTGTGAGTGCACAAGCGCTGGGTAGTCAAACGTATCAGCCGAGACCGCGCTGCTTACGGCCAATGCAACGGTGCTGAACCAAAAACGATGAGAGAGAGAAGAGAAAAACCGCATTATTCAATGAACCTATTTTGCAGATACGTCAGCACGTGTTGATTAGGGGACGTTGACTGTGCTTTGCTCTCTGTTTCGGGCAAAGGCAGATAAATCACCGACCCAGGTAAGATATCGTGATGCTGGTTATTCCAATAAGCAATTGGGTATTGGGCGCGCTCGCCGGTGGGGCTGATCACCCATACGTGAGAGACGCCTAATGTGTCTGTCTTGGTTTGCTGGATATAGTCACTGGCCGCGTGTCGCTCACCCCAAGGATAGTCACCCGGTTGATTCACCGCACCGAGGACTGTCACCGTTGTTGGGCGTTCAGGGAGCTGCAAATGCCACTGGCCCTTTAAGCGTGGGTTGGCACCGGGCGTGATTCGGGTGATATCTGGGTCAATCACGCCGGGCATACGCTCGGCAACCGCCATTTTTTTGAGTGCTTGATACAGTGTTTGCCACTGTTTTTTTACGGTACCGGTATTGATGGCGATTTGATGACGAACCGGTTGCACATCGGCGATTTTCTTGGCTTTTTCACTGTCGCGTTGATAAAGTCCGGCGGCGGGCCAATAGACATCATCAAGCGAGCGTTGTTGAGCCTGTGTGATGGTTAGTACCGCTTCAGCTAGGCGCGGTGGCTGCGTGAACGACAGCGCAATGTCTTGATTGGCAGTGAGAACGTTGGCCTTGGCTGGGATCACCATTAGCAAGGCGACGGCGCATAATCCGCGCTTGATCACGTGATAATTAATCATCTTCGCCCCCTTGATATGGCTTTAAATGCGTCAGTGTCACCGCGGGTAGCCCCGGTGCGAGGTGCTGATAGGATTTGATGATTTTACCCGTGTCGTTAGCGATCCAATAGTCATTGGTATATTGAGTATCGAGTGCCGGAATGGTGACGAATTCGGTATAGTGCGTTGTTACCACGGGCGTGCCGTTCACTGAGACATTTTGTGGTTTGCCGCGCTTAAAGGTGGAATCAGCTCGGTAGCCACTGTGGTTGCCCGGTTGCCAGTCAATGGTGCGTGACCATGTGTGCGGCATGGTGATGGTGTTAAGGCCAACGCTTAATGGGTCGGGAGAGTCAGTGCGCGTCGCGGTTAGATTACCATCAGTCAAATTCACTGTCTTAACTAATCGACCGTTCCGCGTCACCAGCATTTCGTTATCGCCCGATAGCCATTTTAAATTTGGGCTCGGGTGTTGGCTGGGCTCAACAAAGGCGAGCACCATAAAGCCTTGCGGCCCGTTATCAAGTTGGGCGTAAAGGCTAGCATAGGGCAGCGCATTTATTTCTTTCCAGCTTTTTTGTACGTCGGGATAACCTTGATACGCAAACTTAAGTGAATCACCAAGATCTTGGATGCGCTGTGTACACCCAGACGAGATAAGAACGATGAGCGTGACTACAATGGCCTGATTGGTTTTTGTCATAAGTGGTAGGAGGCGGGCGTTGGGTTAACTCGATAAAAAATGGCCGCAATGTGCATTGCAGCCATTCAAAATACTGTCGTTTATTGCTGAGCGCTGACAGAAGTTGTTGTGCTGCTGTCATCGTCTGATGCAGCAACGACAATGCCCACAGCGGCAGCAGCACCAATACCAGCAACGCCTGCAGCACCGATACCACCCGCGGCTGAAGCGCCTGCGCTCGCACCACCTGCTGCTGCACCACCACCTACTGCTCCTCCAGTGCCTGAACCACCACTTACACCCGCACCGGATGCGGCGCCATCTGCCGCGATTGCGCTTGCAGCAAACAGCATGGCAATTACGCCTGTTGCGATTTTTTTCATTGGTCTCTCCGTGATTTGTGCGTCAAAACAAAAACGCCTGCCTATGCAGACATCTACAAACTGTAATCGCTACGGCAGTGGAAGTAAAATAAATAGCGAACATATCTTTTACTTTTCCTAATACGCCGCTTTTCCCTTATCCCTAGGGTTGAGGCGATCAAATCGTTTACTCGTGCGTGACTGCGGCAGGAAGGGGCTCGATTTTAGTGCTTGATATAGCGTACAATCGCTCGGTTTTTGGATGGTGGTATCAGTGAGTCATTATGAGTATTTTTAACGTCAGCATCATTTTGCTGTGTGTGCTAGGCATTTCTACCGGTCAAATCCTGTTCAAGCTGGCCTCGCCGTACTTCCCAACTGTTTTAAGCTGGTCATCCATCATTGGCTTTGTGTTTAATAAGTATTTGTTTTCGGCCTTGGTGATCTACGGGTTCGCAACCATTTTGTGGGTGTATGCGCTGCGTTTAGTCCCTTTGTCTATCGCATATCCGTTTATGGCACTCGCATTTATTATTGTGCCTGTGCTTGGCATGGTGTTTCTCAATGAACCTTTTCAGTGGCGCACCTTAGTGGGCGCAGGGCTGATTATTAGCGGTTTGCTCGTGATTGTACGTTAGGAGTTAGTATGCGCATTGCGGTAGCCATTCCTTGTTATAAGGTAAAAAAGCATATTCTGGACGTCATCGCGCGTATCGGCGACGACGTGGATACCATTTATGTGGTGGATGATTGTTGTCCTGAGCAATCCGGTAGCCATGTGTCACAAAACAGTACCGATAGTCGCGTGAAGGTCATTTACCATGCTCAAAACCAGGGCGTTGGTGGCGCGATTGTCACCGCCTACAAACAGGCGCTGGGTGATGACATGGATATTGTGGTGAAAATTGATGGCGATGGGCAAATGGACCCCGAGTTGTTGCCGCATTTTGTTGCGCCCATTTTGCGCGGTGAAGCCGATTATACGAAAGGCTCGCGTTTCTTCGCTCTCGAGTCGCTCACGACCATGCCGTTTGTGCGTAAGTTTGGCAATGCGGCGCTGTCTTTTATCAATAAAGTATCGAGTGGGTATTGGCAAGTTATGGACCCAACTAATGGGTACACCGCCATTCATCGTCAAGCCTTACAGCTCATGCCGTTAGATAAACTCAGTCAACGCTACTTTTTTGAAAGCGATATGCTTTTCCGCTTGGGTACCTTACGTGCCGTGGTACAAGATATTCCGATGGATGCGGTGTATGACGATGAAGAAAGCAACTTATCGATAAAAAAAGTGCTGGTTGATTTTCCACCGCTGTATATCAAGGCATTTTTTAAACGGGTTTTTTATACTTATTTTCTCCGCGATTTTAACGGCGCAAGTATGAAGCTGGTGTTGGGGCTGTTGTTAATGTTTGCCGGTGGTTTATGGGGCGGTGCGCATTGGATTGGCTCGATTGTGTCAGGCGATGAGGCTACTACCGGCACCGTGATGCTGGCGGTATTGCCACTGATCATGGGCTTTCAGCTTTTGCTTAGTGCGATAGATTATGACATGACCCACGCTCCCAAGCGGCCGTTACAGCGCTGGTTTTCTTGTACGCGGAGAAAAAAAGATGATGGTTAAGTCCTTGTTAAAGCTTGATAAGTTTGATGTATTCTGCTTGCTGCTGCTTATCCCAATTGTGATTTTTGCTCTTACGCCATCATCTTATGGTGCCGCTCTGAGTCTTTTCGGTTTTGACGGAGAAGGGTTATTAGCAGGTACGCCACGACCTATTCGAACAGATGAATGGACGGTGTGGACGCCTTATATTCAAATGGCCGTTTTAAATGGCTTCGAGCGTTTTAACGAGTTTTCTACCTATCATCATGACTTACGCGGCTTTAATGCGGTGCCGCTTGCCGATTGGGGGCTGATATTTAAGCCCTTAATGTGGCCGTTTTGGCTGCTCGAGCCCGCACGTGCGTTTGCGCTGCATCATGGCTTGATAATTGTGTCTTTTTTGTTGGGGTGGAAATGCCTTTTTAAACGGTTGATCAGTGATCTCAATGTCGATAAAGCACATGTTTCTTGGTATGCAGCGGCAGTAAGTGTACTCCTGTTTTTTACCGGTTTTAGCCAATTTTGGTGGACGACACTTGGGCCCGTACTGGCTATTAGCCCCTGGTTACTGTTGTTGATTTTACGTTGGCAACATCATGCGTTGCACTATGCGCTCTTGTTCTACGTGGCTTGCGTGTGGCTGTTATCGCACACCTATCCCCCCATTATTATCTCCATCGCTTATTTTGGTGTGATGCTACTCTTTGTGCACCAGTGGCGTTGGTGGCGAGTGCCGAAATTACAACTTGTGTTAACAGCAGTGGTCTGTCTGGCCGGTGTAGGAGTGACACTATGGTATTTTCAGGATGTCATCTCGGTCATGATCAATACCGTCTATCCAGGCCAACGTGTGTCACCAGGTGGACAAACGAGCGGATTATTATGGTTATCCTCGTTGTTGCCGTTTATTGCTCATTCCCGATACAGCGATCTCCTTGGTCTGAATATTTGTGAGGTGGCCACAGCAGGTTCCTTGTTGCCCATTATTGTCGCAAGCTTAGTGAAACCGAACCCGAGCGCGGTGGGGCGACGTGCAATAATGGGCGCAACCATGCTTGCTATTTTTTGTACCCTATGGATGCTCACCCCAGTCCCGGCAGTGATCGCCAAGCTATTGTTGTTGGACAAAGTGCCTTCAAATCGATTGGTATTTTTACTTGGCCTAACCCTAAACTACCTCGCGCTGGTGGTACTGGTGGAAGGGCAAGTTATGATAACCCGCACGCGCCTTGTGGTGCTGGCGACACTGGTGGCGATTAGCATGTTCTTATCCAGTGCGCTTGGGTTGGTCGATTGGTTTGATAAAAATACTCCAGAGCTTGCGCTTGTTATTGTGGCTGGTGTTGGATTTTGCCTTTATCGGTGCAGTAGTCAGCTTGGCAAGTATAAAAAGGGGCTGATCGTCGCAATGGCTCTGATGCCTAATATTTATGCGTATGGGGGGTTTAACCCGATTCAGTCAGCGTTTCCTATTTTTGATTTACATACTCGTGATGTGGTCAATCAATTGGAGGAAGGGGCCAACCAGACGCCACCCCACTGGGTGGTGAGTGATCGATATAGAGGTGCAATTTTATCAGGCCTTGGTTTGAATTCATTCACGACGGTGCTTGTACAGCCTCAATTAGACTTCTTTCGGAAGATGTATCCTGATATGGAGGCGTCAACGCTAAACTTTATATTCAATCGATATGCCCATATCTATGTTTCAGATAAAATTCAGACGCCTGAAACTCCCTTTCCTGATCAAATTCATGTGCCTATTTGGGATGTGAAACCAAAATCTAATGATGAGCACTACCAAACGTTGACTAGATTAACGGATGACTATAAAGCCGAATCAACCTTTGGAGTGGTTGATGTCGTTGATATTGGTGATGAGTTTATCCAGATTAAAGGTTGGGCACAATCAAACCGCCGGAGTATCCTGGGGAATATTGATCTATCAAACTTAATCTATTCAGAAAGAATACGTCGACCTGACGTCGCTAATGCGCTAGACCAGCCCGATATGATGTATTCAGGCTTTAAGCTGGTTTTCAAAAAAACGGATGCAATCAAAAAAGTCTTGAAAGAACAGGGAATCTGCCTTGTCTCAACTTCAAAAAATGATGACTTAACACTATTAATGACGGCACACCTTGAGGAAAAGCTCACTTGTAAATATTAATATCGAATGCAGGCTCACATTGCCATAGGCGTGTAGGGCCTGCATGGTGCAGTAGCTGTCTAAGCATTATAATGTTACATTTTAATGAAATCGGCAGTTATTTTTAGTATGATGGAGGTATGATTTTTTTGTTTTAGAGATAGGCTGCGTCGCCCTATGTACTTAATCCTAGTTTCCTTTTTATTTTTATTCGCCGCAATACTTGTCTTGAATAGTGCTGGACCCAGTCGAAAAGTTGTGTATCTTGTGCTTTTCGGCTCTATATCAGCGATGTTGCTTTATGGATTTTTCTATGTAGCAAACTACTTTACAGGAAATGGCATCGATGAAGCTGTAATCTTTCACCTGAAAGCAGGACTTGGTGGGGCGGGTATAAAAGAGTATCTAGGATTAATAATTGCAACGATTGTATATGTTTTGGTCGTATCGGTGTTTAGCTTTAAAGTATTTAAGCGTATAAATGAAAGCTCAAATAGCCGCTTAAGAAAACGCAAAATCTTGTATGTCGTGACTGCCTTTTTCATGGTCGCTTCCTTTGTGACTAACCCCGCTATTAAAGATATTTATAATCTTACATCATTTGCTGTTGCGGGAGAGTCATACTCTACTAGTGAGGAATTCCCCAAGGAGTTCATTTCAGACTCTCCCTTAATAAAAAATAAAAAGAATATTGTCTATATTTACTTAGAGAGTCTTGAGGCTACTTATCTTGATGAAGATATTTTTCCTGGTTTGATGCCCAATATTAAAGCACTCCAACAGTCTGCGACGACATTTAGTAATATTAAACAAGTGACTCATACTGGATGGACTATTGCCGGTATGACTGCAAGTCAATGTGGAATTCCTCTTTTTTCTCCATCTCACCGAAACTCACAAGGCTTGGATGAATTCTTACCTGAAGCCAACTGTTTAGGTGATATACTAAAACGAAATGATTATCACCTTAGTTATATGGCAGGTGCTGATCTTAGTTTTGCTGGAAAGGGTAATTTTTATCAGACCCACAGCTTTGACAGTGTAAAAGGTAAGAAACAGTTATCTCAAAATTTAAAAAATATTGAAAATATGTCCGGTTGGGGATTGTACGATGACTCGCTTTTTTCAATGTTAAAGGATGAATATTCTCGGTTGTCAAAAAACGAAAAGCCTTTTGGGCTATTTTCATTAACGCTTGATACACATAACCCCAATGGGCACATATCACAATTCTGTGAACGTATTCATTATAAGGATGGGAGTAATCCTATTCTTAACTCTGTTCATTGTGCCGATGTTCTCGTGAATAATCTGGTTGAGTATATCAAAGAAAATCCGGGTAAAAATGAAACTATAATCGCCATTTCTTCTGATCATTATGCGATGAAAAATACTGCATGGAACGATCTCAATAAGGGAAAAAGAAGAAATTTGTTTATGGTCATCGAACCAGCATCCCCAGAAAAGGGAAAGACGATTAATAAACGAGGTTCGATGCTAGATGTTGCACCTACGCTACTCTCTTTTCTTGACACTCCCATTGACGGGTTAGGGTTTGGTCGAAACCTAAATGCTGACGTTCCATCTTTGGTCGAAAAGAAGAAGAGTATTGATGCCTATCTAAACGAACATCAAAATGTTGTGAAATACCTCTGGAGCTATCCGAAACTTAATAATGGTATTCATTATTCTTTAGAGGTGAAAGATCGCTTATTGTTAGGTGATAGAGAAGTATCACTTCCAGCTATCTTTAAGCTGAATGACGACGCCAATGTTGATGAAATTATTTTTGATAATTACGGGCTAAAGAAACTTGGCGATTATATGGAAGAGATGGATATAGGCCAAGGATTTATTTGGGCAGATCGCTGTAAGTTAATCTACGCGTTTGCAAGATCAGAGAAAATTGGCGAAAGCGATAAGGATAAATGGTGTATTTCTTCTGGAACAACAGGAGCGAGTGATCTTTCGTCATGGGAGCTCACTGATAATATGACAATTAGTCACACTGATATTAAAAGCTCTCTATCCAGCAACGATTTAAGTGAAGCGTCTCATATGGGTCGCGTTACTGGAATATCAAACATCCTTAAGTATGGTGTGGGAAAGCTCGATACTTTATCAGTATCTCCGGAAAGCAATATGGTCGGGAGCGTCGTTGTTCGCTCTGCTGGATTCAGTCGTGGTGAGTCCTATGTTGAGCAAAACGGGAAGAGAGTCAAGCTAAAGCGAGGGCTCACTCTCGTTGGATTAACAGATACATATGCACCTATTAAACTAAGCCATGTAGATTCTTGTGCCGCACAAGTCGTTGACCACGCCACACTTGAAGATACTGGAAGCTTTGCAACCGTAATGAACAACTACTCAGAGTCATTTGACACGTTTCTAGTAATTGGCCACGACAGTGTTGTTTGTAACGGTGATCGTAATCTATTGAATGCTACCTTATCTGATATCGAAATAAAAAAATGGAGCAGAATTGGTTATCGACAGCCATATATTGGAATCATATCAAGTAAGGGTAAAAATAAAGAATTGATTGGCGAAAAAGAAGAAGCTTTGGTTCTTAATGTTGAAAGCTTTACTGAGCATGTTGAGTCGGTAGAGAAAAGTATGTTGGGTCATATTGAGCGAATCGCACATGCTGGTGGTGGCTATAATGGTAAAACATATACCAATTCAATAGATGCCCTAAATGAAAACAAAAGCTACTATTCGTTGTTTGAAATTGATTTTTCATGGACGTCGGACAATGAACTCGTTTGTATCCACGATTGGAAGCATAGCTTTGAGCGTACGTTTGGCATTAGTACTGAATCACCCGTATCCTATAATGAGTTTGTTCAATTGGTATCTAAAGGTTCGGGTATGGGTAATTGTACGCTATCCTCACTTGCGCTATGGTTAGAAAACAATCCGGGGAAGAAGATTGTTACCGATGTAAAAGAGAAAAATATCGATGCGTTACGTCTTATCGCTGAACGACATCCTGATTTAAAGTCTAGGTTTATACCACAAATATATTGGCCGGAAGAATATAAGATGGTTAGCGAGCTAGGTTTTGATAGTATTATTTGGACACTTTATCGCTTCGGTGGTGATATTGAAGATATATTAAACCATCTTGAAACAATGGACTTATATGCTTTGACCATGCCTCGTGGTAAAGCGGATGCCGGATTGGCCGAATTAGCATTAAAAAAACGAGGAGTACGGAGCTATGTGCATACGATAAACAGTAAGGAAGCGTATCTACATTATTTAGATCGAGGCGTTTCCGAAATTTATACCGATTGGCTTCATTAGTGTGAATGTTGCGATCTGAAATGAATTTATCGAGATAGGCACGATACTTTATCGTCATCGGTATTCGGGATCTTGAATACGGGGAAGATCAGTCTCGTGCTTGCATTGGGGGTCTTGCTTTTTATGTACTCTATATTCAGTAATCTGTATTCGTGAATGGGAATACGGAGCGCTGCGCTTACAGAATACGGAGAGAGCGAGAACAGGCACGATATGCTTTTTCCGTATTCCGTTTCCCAAGCCCTTGCACTATGGGAAAGACAACGGGACAGGCACTTCTGTAACGTAAACGGGTGACAGCGCGCTTGAGCAAAACGACCAGCGCGTTTAAAACAGCAAGTATGACGCACTACCAATGAAGGCACGACTTTTACCTACATCACATCTTCTACAATTTCTCCTACTTTTTCTGTGTTTAAACAGCTGCTTATATTTTACTCTGCCTAATAAAGTAGTACTCTTGACTAACAAATATAATCTATCAGGTCGATGACAATGAAGTTGATGTTTAAAACAAAGCTACTGTTGCTCGCGATTGTGCCGCTTATTGTGTCCATTTTTGTTACCAGCGCAGTGACTGCCTATAATGAACAGATGCTCATTGAACAAAATATCGCCACATTTCGCGGTAAGCTGGTCAATGAGCGCAAGAACCAACTCAAAGAAGTGACGCAAGTTGCGGAAAATATAGTGAAGCGCATTAACCCCGGCAACAGCCAGGCGCGTTTAGCCGAGGTGAAAACCGCACTCAGTGACGTGCAGTTTGGCGATTCAGGTTACTTTTTTATGTACGACAAAAAGGGCGTGAATGTTTTTCATCCGATGAAGCCAAGCTTAGAGGGTAAAAATCTGATTGACCTGACCGACCCCAAAGGCAATAAGGTGATTCAAGGGTTATTAGAAACGGCACAGCGTGGCGACGGCTATTTTAACTTTATGTTTGAAAAGCCTGGTACCAATGAACTCATTGATAAAATTGGCTACGCCGTTATGGTGAATAATAACCAATGGATGTTGGGGACCGGCGCTTATATCGATGATATTGAGCGAGAGGTCGCCATTTATCGATTAGAAGCAAACAAGGCGCTTGATGCGCAAATTTTGCGTTTGACGCTACTCGGGTTAGGAACCGTGATCGTCACTGGCTTGATCGTAGGCTGGTTTGCGCAGCGAATGGGGCAGCCTGTTAATAATATGCTTGAGAAGCTTAATGATATTGCCAATGGGGAGGGCGATCTGACCCAGCGTTTGAGTATTCACGGACATGATGAAATTGCTCAGCTTGGACATGCTTTTAATCGGTTTGTTGAAAAGCTCCAGCACACTATTCAGCGGGTCGCGCAAGTCACAACGCAAGTGACGAGTACGGCCAGTGATATGGCACAACAAACCTCTGAGGTGGCGGAAAAGCTAAAAGTCCATGATAACGAGACCGAGCAAGTGGTCACGGCTGTCACCGAAATGAGCTCCGCCGCTCAGGAAGTAGCGCAAAATACCACTCAGGTCGCTGATGCGGCCACATCCGCGACACAAGATGCGAAAGATGCCCAATCACAAGTGCATGACTCTATCGCCGTTGTTGAGCGCCTTGTTGAACGAATGGATCAGTCGAGTAATGAAGTTGACCAACTTAAGGAGCAGTCAGACAAAATTACATCGGTGCTGTCGGTGATTGGTGGGATTGCGGAGCAAACCAATCTACTTGCATTAAATGCGGCTATTGAGGCTGCGCGAGCCGGTGAGCAGGGCAGAGGCTTTGCGGTTGTGGCGGACGAAGTAAGAACGTTGGCCAGTCGTACTCAAACCAGTACGCACGAGATCCGTGACATGCTAGATGGCCTGCATGTGCATGTTGACAGTGCGGTAAAAACCATTGCTGAAAGTGATCAAGAGTGCCAAACCATGGCAAAAACGTCGGCAGATATCGGTGAGCGTATTACCTCGGTGAGTGCGGCATTCTCGCAAGTGAACGATATGACATCGCAAATTGCCAGTGCTGCATCGGAGCAGACGACAGTCACAGAAGACATTCATCGTAACCTCATTTCGATACGTGATATTGTGGCTAGCCTGTTAACCTCTAGTGAAGCTTCATCCCAAGTGGCTACAGAACTGAGTGCTCTGGGAGGAGATCTTGATGATTTGGTGGGACAGTTTAAGGTTTAGTGGCTTCTGCTTGGTCAATAGGGCGCTATTTGTATGCGCCCTATTTGGTGTGTATGTCTTTTCGCAAGGAACCGACGACTTAGAATTTATAAGCAAAACCTGCGGAGATAAAGTCGATGTCAGCTTTATCGATGTCATAACGCTCTGCTTCTAAACGAAAACGATATTTACCAAGATCATACATGGCACCGATACCATAGACGGGATCTTTACCACTGTCAGAATAGCGGGCACTTCCTTTAGAAAAAGCATTAGACCAATGTGCGCGTTCTGTATAGTCCCATGCGTGGAAACCAAACTTAGCATGAAAAGATAGTTCATTATTCATGGGTATAAAGCCAATGGCTGACAAGCTATAAGTGTCGGCTTCTGCTTCGGCGTTTATGCCTGGTGCGTTGCCATCAATGGTGCCAAGGTCCGAATAACCAAATTCAATCGCTGCATTCTTGTAACGATAGCCCGTGTAAAGTTTGTAGGCAAAGGCGGTCTTATCAACACTGGCGCCTTGTGATTGGGCTTGATCAAGGATATCCCAATCGACTGACGATTGCCCAGCTTGAATGCCAATATAAACATCTTCTACCGGCTTCGGTCTGGGATGGTCTTCTGTATTGGCTAACGCGTAGGGAGCCATTACGTAACATGCTAAAAAAGACAATGTAAAAAATGAACGTATATCAAATTCTCCTCTTATATTTTCGGCGAATGCTATATGACTTTGAGAAAAAATCAATGATAGTTATAAGTATCTGTGAGTTTGAACAGTGACGCTTAATTATTGACAATAATAACTATAATGAAAGTATTCATTTATATAACTGATGCAACGCAACGTGATTTTTCCTTTTAATTTAGGATTTGGAGAGGTTAGTATATCGAGAACTATCATTTCGATGAAAAAGCTTAAATGATGAAGTATGCAATTGGTATCGATTTAGGAACGACGCATAGCAGTATTGCGGTGTGGCAAGGGGAGAAACCTACACTAATTCCTAATGCTTTAGGTGAGTATTTAACGCCTTCGGTTGTCAGCTATGATGATGGGCACATCTTAGTGGGTAAAGCGGCGTACTATCGGAAATATACGGATCCTAGAAATACAGTAAGTGTATTCAAAAGGTCGATTGGTAGTGGCAAAGAGTACAGACTGGCGGATAAGAGTTTTAACGCGAGGGAGTTGTGTTCTATCGTTTTATCTACGCTAAAAAAAGATGCAGAGAACTACTTAGACGAAGAAATAAAAGAAGTGGTCGTGTCAGTACCTGCATACTTTAATGACCAACAGCGGAAAGAAGTCAGTTTGGCAGCTACCATGGTAGGATTGGAGGCTGTGCGTTTAATAAATGAGCCCACGGCTGCTGCGTTGGCGTATAATATTGAGCAAAAAAAAGATGGCCAGTACCTTGTTTTTGATTTAGGAGGCGGCACTTTTGATGTCAGTATTGTAGAGTATACGGCTGGTATTATTGAAGTTCATGCCTCTTCTGGCAACAATCGCCTGGGGGGAGAAGATTTTACAGAGGATCTGGTTGACATTGTTTTAGAACGTACAGGAGGTGAACGAGAAACAACACAGCTCCGAGAGATGCAAGTAATTTACGGCGCTTGTGAAGAAGCAAAAAAAAATTATCGTAAATCGATGTTCATTGAATATGGCTTTACGAATCAGCATGGGCAATATGAAGAGGGAATATTCCTCACCGAAGTAGAACTAGATACTATTTGGCGCAATACACTGAAAAAGCTAAAGCAGCCACTCGAACAATCCCTCAGCGATGCTAATGTGAATGTGAAAGATATTGACGATGTGATTTTTGTCGGAGGCGCTAGTCGGCTCCCACATGTACAAAAAATGGCAACTCGCTTGCTAAGTAGGTTTGGCCGTCATGATTTAGATCCTGAGATGGTGGTATGCATAGGCGCAACAATACAAGCAGCTTATCGACTTCGGCACAAAGCAATTGAAGATCTTGTTATTACCGATGTTTGTCCATACAGTTTAGGTGTTGCGGCTGAAGTGAATGGGCAGTCGGGAGTTTTCAGTCCCGTTTTAGAAAGGAACACGATAGTTCCTGCCTCCCGTGTTCAGCGATATTGCACAAAATACGACACTGATAGCGAAATCGTAATCTCCATTTTTCAGGGGGAATCTTTTTGGGCGAAAGATAATATTCACATCGAAGACATTTCAATTGATGTCTCCACCTGCGCCGCCAATCATCCGATTGATGTGCGTTTTAGTTATGATGTTAATGGTTTACTCGATGTTAATATAGATGTTGTAGACAAACTTCAACAAGTCGAGAAAACAATAGATACGAGTCCCACAGGGATCGGTGAAGAAGAAATCAAAGAAAGTCGAGCAAAATTACAAGCACTAAAGATTCATCCGAGAGAAAAAATACCCAATATTGTCTTATTAAATAGGTTACATAAGCTTTATGAAGAAACGCTTGGTCAAGCAAGAAAATCTATTGAGATGTTAATTATCTCCTTTGAAGAAGCATTGAGTACACAAGACTCTCGATATATCGATAAAGCTCGCCAACATATTAGTGAGATGTTGGCGGAGCAATATGAATAGATTATATATAGTCTGAAAAGCTTATTGAACCACTTTTTTTAAGTGAATAGGGCCAGCCCTTAGCTGTTATGGATGGTCCTTCTTTGACTGACGCTAGCAGGTAAGTTAACCAAAGTGGAGTACATACCCAGTAGGCGCCTGTTGCGATGAAAACGATAAACCAAAAAGCGATCCATTTGCCAAGCATCTTTCGGTTTTTATTGACAACACTCGTACCAACAATTAACCGAATAAGTAGTAAGTTTAACAACATACAAAAGCCAAATATAGGACTTACCACAATAGTATGATCACTCATGAATGGTTTGATTATACTATCATAAACTCCAACATCGCCTGATGATGCAAAGAAAGAAAAAACAATCACCATAAGGGCTTGTAACCTTAGTGTTTTGTTACCCGGCCATTTGAATGCTCGGGGTTTTACTTCCCTCTTTTTTTGTAATTCCTGATTTAGTTTTTTCTCTGCGTAATGAGACAAAAGTGAGAATGTAAACGTGCTATTTTTGTGGGTATCTTTGTTTATCTTCTCCAATTGGGTAGTATTAAACCCTATCTCATCAGCGCTTGTTTCCATAAAACAGAGTAGATAACTCATGCCATATGCATAGTCTAATCGTTGGCTGTCCTGATCAACGGATTTCTTGGATGTTCTATGCAGTTGAATATCATCGCTAACTTTAATAATCTCTGATTTACTACCGTAAATTAAAACATGTAATACACCTAATAACGACGAAGCTTTATCACATTTTGGCATACTAGCCAGTTCGTGTTTGAGAATACGATTAATCTCGGTGTAATTTTCGTTGTCTCTCGTTATGATATCGACCATCTTATATATAATGGCCGCTTCAAAAATATTTCGAGAGATAATGTTATGGTGACAAGCTTGAATTAACTTCCTGGCCGATCTTTCTTCAGAGATATATTTAAAATCATTCTCAAGAAAGTTGGTGTTGTACGAGCGAGTATACTGGTTATAAATTTCTCGCTGGCAAAGCACGTCGGCTGACGCATCACGCAATACTTTTTCGGCTAAATCTATGTCGTTACTGAGTGCTATACTATAAATAATACCTAGAGGTGAGTGTCTTATCGGTGAGGCGAGTTTAGACATGACCTGACGAATATGTTTAGAATGACGTTCAGGGAATGATTGATAAAAAAGATAAAACTCCGCCCACTGGGTTATATCTTTATTACATGTTGTCTGTATTTTCCAGGAAAGATTTTCATCAATAATTTCTTGCTGAGCGAGCGCGTCGAAACGGTCACCTTTATCTGAAAGAAAAAGGTTTTTGTCTTCTCTATTTAACAAAAATTCAAGCAACTTTTTAGGTAAAATAGGATGCCTCGCAAGTGCACTCTCCCATTCACTGCTTGTGGGAGTTAATATATCCTCTTGAGTTATCTCACTATAAGTGATCCACTCGGCTGAGTAGTAGTGGGTTCTTAGTAATGAGAAAATGTTATGAGTGGGAATAGATTCAAGCTCTTTTTCAGCTAGCTCTAAAAGAAGTGATGATAGAAACTTCCAACGATAGGTTTCTATTTCCCTAGAACGCAAGCTATCGACAACCTTTTCAAGGCTGTGCCAAGCACCGTAGTTGATGTGCCACCATAGAGAAGCTAGATGTCCCTGTTCCGTATTTCGATCAAATACAATATCGACTTTAGGCACAAACCCTTCATCTGCTATTTGGTCCCACAACATATCTGTTGTAGGGTCGGAGAGGGTAAAACTATAAAGTGGATAGGCTATAGACAACGCGTATTGCTGATTAATCCAACCGTTTCTTCTTTGAATCGCTAGTGCCCATAACGTAAAGATAGGGTCGGTACTATTATAGCCGAGTTTCCGCACCTAATTTAGGAATAAACCGCTTCGTATAAC
>NZ_PXUD01000092.1:0-2321 GCF_003390965.1 Salinivibrio sp. HTSP | reverse complement strand
TCCATTGGGATCAGTGCGTTAGGTGAATGATTTGATCAACAACGCCTATCTGGTTGCTTGTTTTTTGGCGAAATCATTTGATCACATAACAGGATGTGCATCTACCTTAAGTTGATGATTTTTATCTAAATCATCAGGGGATTCCTCAGGGTTACGTATGGACCACTGGAGATAAATATGTAGCCTTGGAGGAAGTGAAAGCAGCTAGAACTAATATATCAAAAACAGGGAGAGTTAGTGGGGCTATGTACCCAAAGCGTTATTATTATGTTTTAGACTCTACTCCTAGTGCTAAATTATCTAGTAGTGACGTGCAAGGGTTTTTTATTAAAGGGGATTATGATTTTAGGAGTTTGACCCTTCACAAGCTGAAAGAAAGAAAACTTAGTGGCCGGGAGAGTTTTTTTTGGAACAATGGAAATGCGTCCAAGGATGATACCTTTTACTATGCCGCTGACAGAGTTTCAGGAAAAAAAAATGACCAACGAAAAAGGAGGATACTATAAATTTGATGACTTGCTTGAGCCTGGAAAGTATGTAGGTTGGGTTGGGTATTCTTTTTGGATATTTGAAGTTAAATAATGAGGTTAGGACCACGGTTTTAGTCCGTGTTGCTCATTAGAAGGTAGCGCAAGGAGAAAGGAAGCGGCTGTAAGTACTATAACCAGCAGCCGCTCTCCAGAATAGCACCCGGATTGGGTTCGTCATTTGGGAGGGGCAGTATGATAAATTCCGAGACTAAGTTAGAAAAAGTTGCGTTTTGGGTAAATGTCTTTGCATTTATATTAGCGGCTGGTGTTCCTTTTATCTTCGCGCTTTGGGTGCAAGAATTAGAGATTGCACTTGTAGGGGCAATTGGTTTTGCAGCACTGATTAATATTAAATTGATGAAGTCTAATTCCAAATGGGCAAGAGAGTTTCTGCTCGGCGCCCCATTGTTGGCATCCTCTATTATTGCATTACTTTTATACGAGGATGGGGTTTTAGCTGCGCTTACAGGATTTGTTTCTGGTTATCTATTGTTTTTTTTACCAGGATTTTTGGCTTATTTAGTCTATCTAAAAAACGAAGTGCCTAAAATAGCTTTTTACAAAAGCCCAGTATTACTTTTGGTGGGTATTTTGTTCGCTACAACTGTTGGCAGGGACTTGGTGGATAAGCGATTTCAAAACTATTTGGAAAATCAACCGCTGGCCTATAAAAAAATAGACAAAAGCAACAATGATTCTGAGCGATGGATTGCCTTTGAAGGAGGGTTTTACGATCCAAAAATCAGAGACTACATTATTCCGCCACAATTTGAAGAGGTTAAAGATTTTTCCGAAGGCTTTGCTGCTGTTAAGATTAATGGAAGATGGGGTTATATTAACTCCGATGCAGAGTTAGTTATTCCAGCAAAATATGATGACTATGGCTCTCCCGAAGAATTTAATGATGGTCGTGCAATAATTCATGGCTCTTCTAAGGCATTGTTGATCAATAAAAACGGAGAGACCATTGCCAGTGTTGAAGGCTTTGTGAACCCATCAAATACAAACCATGACCTGAGAGTATTGGAAGGAAGCACCACTGTTAGAACGTATGTTGGTTATGTTGATTCAACTGATTTTAATGTTATCGAAACCAATTACAGAGAAATTAAAGGATTCGGATCAAATGGTTTGGCCGCTGTAAGAACTTCGGACAGATCGGATAGCTGGGGCTATGTTGATGATACAGGAAAGCTCGTTATTGACGAAAAGTTTGACCGTGCAGGCCAGTTTTCTGCTGTAGGTCTCGCCCTTGCTGTAGTTGGTGAAAAGCATGGCTATATTGATGAAAAGGGGGAATTTTCCCTTCGTCCATCGTTCGCTTACAGTGATTTACGCGATTTTTCAGATAATGGCCTGGCTGCTTTCGAGAGCAGAAATGGTAAGTGGGGCTTTTTCGATACAAATGGTAATGTCGTCATTAAGCCTAAATATGACAGCGTAAAAAAATTCAGTCAAGAAGGCTTTTCTGTTGTTGTCATTGATGGAAAAAGAGGCGTCATTGACTCGAAGGGCGATGTGACGATACCTCTTAAATTCGGTAAATTTGAATACATTAGTTTTTATCCGAAGAAAGGATATGCTCAAGTCAAAGATGGCTACGATGTTAAAGGTTATATAGATAAGAATGGTCGCTGGATTGTCTATAAAGAGTTAATGTGCGAGAAATTTGTAATTAAGAGTGCTGTCGGTGAAATCGTTTGGCCAACATCTTTTTCAGATAACTGTGATGATGAATCGGTAAGGGCGTTGTTGATCAAATCATTCACCTAACGCACTGATCCCAATGGA
>NZ_PXUD01000091.1:0-1025 GCF_003390965.1 Salinivibrio sp. HTSP | reverse complement strand
GAAGCGACGGACAACAACGGCGAAACCGTTGAAGCCCAGGACAACGGCGTGCTGGACACCACTCCCCCTGCCAAACCAGTCATCACCAATATCACCGATGACTCAGCGGGTAGTGATTACAGCGATGTCACTTTGCACGGTACGGGTGAACCTGGAGCAACTATCACGTTGTATAGCAAAGAAGGCAGTACGACTAATGGTAATGATACCAATCCGAATGGTTATGTTCGTGTCGCGACCGAGGTTGAGGTGGATGGTGATGGATTCTGGACTTTAGATATTACAGATCTCGACAATACACCTGTCAATGATAATGAATTCTTCAAAGCGATTCAGACTGATGAGGCGGGTAACGCCAGTGAAGATTCGAACATTGTGCATTACTGGCACGGTGAATGGACGAATGCCAATACCGAAACTGGGGATGATTATGTCTTGACTGGTGCCGGTAACGATACGGTTAATATCATTACTGATGATGCTAACGATCAACTCGTCATTGACGGTGGTGCAGGAAATGACAAGGCTGTATTTAATACGAGTGTCGACAACCTATCGTTCAGCAAAGATAGTAATGGTTACGTCATTGTTGAAAACAGTGACACCGGAGATCGTGTTGAGCTGCGTGATTTTGAATCGATCAATATAGATGGCGATGACCAGAATATCGATGAGCTCTTCACGCCAACTGTCAATATTGTCGAAGACGCCAACGATGATGGCTTTATCAGCAGTGGTGAGCTCACTGGCCAGGTCGACGTTGAAGTCGGCTTGCCAGCCGGCGCCGTGGATGGTGACAAAATCCGCGTCAGCGATGGCGCCACCACCAACGAGATCGTGTTGGAGCAGAGCGACATCGATAACGGCAGCGTCGCGACCTCGTTCGATGCGCCAGCGGAAGGTGAAACCCTCGAGGTGACAGCGGAGCTGGAAGACCAGTTTGGCAACACCTCGGCAGAAGGCAGCGACAGCGCCGTGCTCGACACCCAGATAGAGATGCCTACGATCAAGGCGATTTGGGGGAA
>NZ_PXUD01000090.1:0-9826 GCF_003390965.1 Salinivibrio sp. HTSP | reverse complement strand
CCGACAAACTGATAAAGCCAGGTTTATTGCTCCCCCCATCCCGCCAATAAGCTCGCTCTCCGCCGCGCCCAAGACGTAGATCACGTTGATAGATGTGGGCGCGCTTCACAAGCAAGCGAAAGTCAAAATCAATCACATTCCAACCCACCACAACGTCAGGATCGTAATAGGCAAACCATCTTTCTAGCGCGCTCAGTAATGCTTCTTCGTCATCGACCCACTCTATCCAATCAGGGGCATTGTCTTCAGGCGCACCCACCATGATCACTCGGCTGTCTTTTTCACTCGCGAGTCCCACCGAATAAAGCTGGCCTTTTTGTGAGCATTCAATATCAAGAGAAACATGATGCAACGTCGGAGTGTAGTCTGCCTGTTTGGCTTTGCCTTGGGTCACCTCTAGGTAACCTTGGCGTTGACGGGCTTGGCCAGTGAACAGCAAGCTGCCACAAATGTACCGCTCCATTAAATAGCGGTCGGCGAGCCGAATATCGCCTTCATATAAAGGAATAGCCGCCCCGCTTATCACCCTTTGTCCCTCTTGCGCGCGTTTCACACTACTGAAATAACAAGCCGCCACGGGCGTGTGTTGAAAGGTGGATAATGACACTGCTTTACAGTAAGCGTGAGGATCAACCGATGGGAGTAAAGCATCCACGCGCGCTTTTTCTTCTTGCGGTACAAAAAACACGCTTTGCTGATCATCAACGCACAGCTTGACCGGGCCGTCTGGCGTCGATAGCCAAAGTATAATCGACGTGGTTTGACCGCGATCACGCTGTTGACGTGTGATCACAAAGCCTTGCTGCATGTAGGACGAAGAGAGTGAGGACACAGGCGTTATCAGGGTTACGTTGTGTGATTCATCTTCTCAGTGTAACAAACCCCACCAATTACTGTATAGATAAACAGCCCTGAGAAATTAGTCGGGATGCTCTGCGCGACCGGCACCACCAATGACAATCAACCCAATCAGCACAACTGCAGCCGCGCTCGTGAGGCGCATATTCATCACGCTGTTTTGATCCCAAGCGACCAAACCCATCAAGGCGAGCAAAACGGTCACCCAGATGATTGGTTGTACCAATAGCCTCTGAGTTGAAGCCATCATGTGCCAGAATACGCCAGCAGCCAACACAAACAATGCGCCAGCAAAGACAGCGAACCCAACACCGCGCAGTGAGAGAAACCCATTGGGTAAGGTAAAAATGAGTAAGGGCAGCACGAACAATAAACTCATCCGTAAACTGGTCGCCACGATGACGTCGGCTTGATGAGCACGTTGGATCACTTGCAGCCAAAAACTCGCCCATGCACCACCACTCATCAGCCCAAGAATCATGCCTAACGGGCTGGGTGCATACATGCCCGGGGCAAGTAAGTACCCCAACCCCGCGAAAATCAACATTAAACCCATCCATAATCGGTGTTGATGGGGAGAGCGAGATGCCAGCCCCAATACACCTTGCACACTCGCCACCAGCACCAAGCCCAAGGTGGCGATATCCAGTAATCGGCAGGCGAATACCGCACTGGTCACCGCAAGGAAAAGCAAGCCTGCAAGACGCCATGTCGAAAAAGGCGGCATTTGACGCGAGAAGCATGCTTCTCCTTGCCAACGCTCGGCCACGTCCTTTAGCGGGTAAAGTCGCTGTCCTACCAACGCCATGACGGCGGCAGATAACAACCAAAGGCCAATGTAACTGGCCGGATCTACCCATTGGTTAATCGCACGACGGCCCACCTCGGCATTGATCACCGCAATCACGACCACTACTAACGCGCCAATGACACCACCCGCTTTTTTCATTCGTATTCACGCCTTGTTACTCATCCCTTCTATAAGACCGAGCACAACCGTCAATACTTTCAACCCTTTGTTGTCTCTCGCGGACGCGATACAATACGCGTTTGTTCGTTTCCGGGAAGTATGCATGTCAGATCCGAAAAGCAAAGCGCTCAAAAAAATTGCTAAATGCCTGGAGCTTAGCAATTCCGCCAATGTGAATGAGGCAGCGCAGGCGATCAAAATGGCCGAGCGGCTGATGCGTAAGCATGGTCTCGATCAGGACGACATTGACTTCATCAGCATGGGTAAAACGCGCTCAGAAAAACTGTTACCTGCTTCGATTAGCCAATCGATCTTAAAAATTATTCGCGGTATTAATAGCCGGTTTGGGGTGGAGTGTGTGCTCGTCAATCACAAGGGGTTAAAACAGGCTGAGTTTATCGGTGATGCAGACCGCGCTATCTTTGCCGCTTTTGCTTTCGATGTGGTCTATCGTGATATGAATGAGCATATCGGCCAGTTTCGCAATAGCTTTGCAGGCACCGGCACCAGTACGCAAGAGGTAACGCGACGCGTACAGTCATTTACCACGGGCTGGCTTGAGGGCGCGCTCGATAAGCTCCCACAGCTTGACGCACGTGATAGCGACGACAAAATCAAAAACTATATTGATAAAGAGTTCGCCAATATTGACCGCGAGACCTTTAAGCAACAATTAAAAGAGGCTATGGCGGCGATGACAGATGATTACGAGCGGGGGATGAAAAAGGGCCGCGAAATCTCAGTCAGCCGCCCTGTGAATGGGCAAGGCCCACAAAAGCGCCTGACGGGGACCCGAAAGTCATAACCTTGATGAATCACAGGCCGGCTTATGTCCGGCCTTTGTCAGCACTTTCCCATCAATAAGACACCTGTGTTAAACACGTCAAATCATGGTCAAATCGCTTCTCGCCTATTGTGTTACACGCCTCTCAGGTCTAGCCTAGGATCCACGTCACGTTATCCATGTTCAGCCTGCCCTACTCGCTGGCAGTTGCAACCCCATGGTCTAAGGTGACTGAATAACAAGCATTCACAATGCGTAAAATAAGATACTTCATATCCTTGAATAGGAGAGTGGCATGAAAAAAGTCGTGACAGGTCTCGGCCTCTTACTCGCCGTCGCACCAGCAGCTTATGCACAGCAAGACAGCGGTCTATACATGGGTGGCCGCATTGGCCCTTCGTTTTTAGAAGATAGCTGTGTGACTGACACCGATTGCGGAGATTCAGAGCTCGGCGCGGGTATTATTACCGGCTATGATTTCAACAATTGGTTTGCGCTCGAGGGAACCTATGATTATTTAGGCCGCTTTAATACCGCATTTGACCAATCAGGTACCACTGTTGGCGCCTCGGGCGATCTGACTGCGTTGACACTTGCGCCCAAGTTTTCTTATCACTTCAAACCTGATACGGCCCTTTACGGTAAGCTTGGTGCCGCCATGTGGGACTTTAATAGCAACGCCGGCGATCGTGACGATGTGTCACTGATGGGAGCACTCGGTGTCGATCACCAAGCGACGGAAAAACTCAACGTTCGCCTGGAATATCAGCACATCAACGATATGGATGATGGCTACTTCTCAAGCGTCGATAATAACTTCGTGACTGTCGGCATGACGTATCACTTCGGACGCACTGACAACCAGCCAATGCCAGAGCCGATGGTTGAAGAGCCAGTTATGGCAGAGCCTGAGCCCGTTCAAGAACCAGAGCCGGTTGCCGAACCGCAATCGATTGTGCTCTCTGAGGCCGGCGAAACTGAAATGTTTGGTTTTGATAAAGCCAGTCTCTCTGAGCAAGCGATCGCCTCCTTGCAACCCTTGGTCGACCGCTTGCTGAAGTATGACGAAGCGACGGCAACGATCGTGGGTCATACCGACAGCCAAGGGCCAGCCGCTTATAACCAAACACTCTCTGAAGAGCGTGCACAAGTCGTTGCGGATGTCTTCTTAGACGCAGGCATTGCGGCTGAGCGCTTAACCGTGATGGGCAAAGGCGAATCCGCCCCGACGGCCAGTAACGATACTGCCGATGGTCGCGCGAAAAACCGCCGCGTAGAAGTTACCTCGCCAGAGTTTGTTTATGTGGAAATGAATTAATCACATCGACGATCGCATCATGTAAACACGCAAAAGGCCACCGCATTGTCGGTGGCCTTTTCTTGTCATGAACAATCAATGAATGATTAGCCGCGCGCCGCAAAACCCGTCAAGTGCATCTGCATCAAACGATCAATGTCGATTCTATCTTGATCGCTGACTCCCGCCACCCGTGGGTATCTGGGCTCAGCGCGATCATTATGATAAGCACCTTCCCATCCCTGAGTGGTGGTTAAAAACGCGCGAGCAAAGTCGGTCGAATAGCGCAAACACCCTGCCATAACCGTATCGACATAGGATTGGGCAATCGGCTTGTCTGCATCTGGGGGACGCCGCGTATCGGCAACATACACGTACACGGGGCCATCAAGCGTCACGTCTTCGGGCAGCGCGATGTTTGATTCAGCTAACTGTAAACGCTGATAGCCCGCCTCACGCCGATCAAAGTCGGGCAGTGACTCGGGGTCGATATTGACCAATACCCCGTTGCATTCACCCTCCCCTTCAAGCACTACCAGCGGTGAGATAAGCGCCTCACTCACATTGCTCCAATGGCGGCTTAGTCCACTGACAGTCACCGGACACGCCCACCCTGAATCGCCTGTCAGCGCCCGTGAGGCTGGATTCATCAAACTCCCGTACCCAAATAGATACATGACGTTGCAAACTCCTTTATTGCATTCACTGGCAGAACCAGAGGCGCTGCCTTGCTTTTCTCTCTGAAATTGCCAGAATATCCAGCAACGTTGTAAACAAGGAAAGTGATTATGGAACAACTAGATAAGCTGGAAGCTCACTTCAAACGTCTATCGCATTTTCAGCACCTTGCCGCAATCTGCGGTTGGGATCAAGCCACCATGATGCCAGATGGCGGCAATCACGCCCGTGCCGACGCCATGGCAGAACTCGCCCTCTACTGTCATCAACAAATGACCCAGCCAGAGCTGGGTGACTGGTTCGCGGACGTGGATGAAAAATCCCGCCACCTAAGCGCCACGCAAAAAGCAAGCGTGGCAGAGATGAAGCGCCAATGGCAGCAAGCCAGCGTACTTCCCGACACCTTGGTCAAAGCCAAATCTTTAGCGGGCGCTAAATGCGAGCATGCTTGGCGTCAGCAACGCCAAGATAATGACTGGGACGGATTTGCCAAAAATTTAAAAGAAGTGGTCGCCCTGGCGCGTGAAGAAGCCCATATCCGCGCTGACCAGAAGCTGTGTGCCCCTTATGATGCGCTCCTTGATTTGTACGAGCCCGGAATGACGGCCGAGCGTATTGATGAAGTGTTTGGTGCCCTCAAACAATGGCTACCAGAGACCATCCAAGCCGTGGTCGACAAGCAAGCACAACAGCCGGTGATCACGCCTAAAGGCCCTTTCCCACAAGCACAACAAAAAGCCTTGGGTGAACACGTGATGAAGCAGCTTGGGTTTAGCTTTGAGTATGGTCGGCTCGATATCAGCACGCATCCATTTTGTGGTGGTGTACCCACCGATGTGCGCATCACCACCCGCTATGATGAGCAAGATTTCACCTCGGCATTAATGGGCGTGATCCACGAAACCGGCCATGCGCGCTATGAACAAGGATTACCTCAAGACTTAGCAGGCTTGCCGGTGGGACAAGCGCGCTCGATGGGCGTACATGAAAGCCAAAGCCTGTTTTTTGAAATGCAGCTCGCCCGCAGCGCCCCCTTCGCGACTTTAATCTGCCAACAAGCCAAACAGGCCTTTAACCGCCAGGATGATCCCGCGTTTCAGGTCGAAAACCTCCACCGCGTGCTCACTGAGGTATCACCTGGCTATATCCGTGTCGATGCCGACGAGGTCACCTATCCTGCCCATATCATGCTGCGCTATGACATTGAACGCGATCTGATCAGCGGCAAAATGGAGGTGGATCATATTCCTGAGCGTTGGGACTCCGCGATGCAGCAATACCTTGGCCTCAGCACCGCCGGCAACTATAAAAACGGCTGCATGCAAGACATTCACTGGACCGATGGCAGCTTTGGCTACTTCCCCACCTATACCTTGGGTGCCCTGTATGCCGCGCAATTGATGCAAGCAATGCGCCAGCAACTGGATGTGGATGGCATTATCGCCAGCGGTAACCTGTCGCCCATTTTTGATTGGTTATCCCAACATATCTGGCAACGCGCCAGCACCGCCTCAACCGACAACATACTCAAGGATGCGACCGGCGAAACCCTCAACCCCGCCCACTTCCGCGAGTATATTCAAGGGCGGTATTTGTAAGCTCACACCAGCCCCAAGGCCCGAACGCCGGCCTTGGGGTCCCCACCAACGGGAGGCATTATGCCCAACTATGAAACACTTAAAACGAGGCAGCGCCAAGAGCGCGAGCATTATCCTGAAAATTTGTCTATTCGTGTACACCGAGCTCTCAGCTGGCTAAAACAAGCCGAGCAAACGGATGATACAGACAGCCAGTTTATTTTCTTATGGATTGCATTTAACGCCGCTTATGCCCAAGAGTTTGCGCAAAAACGTCAGTTTACCGAGAAAAACCTCTATCAAGGCTTTCTAGAAAAACTGATTCAACTCGATAAAGAAGCGCGTTTAACTCATTTGGTGTGGCAAGAGTTCTCAGGCCCAATCCGAGTGATCCTCAATAATGATTATATCCTGCAAGCCTATTGGGAATATCAAGCCGGTCATATCACTGAAGACAGTTGGCAAGCTTCACGCAAAAGCGCCAAAGCCCGCGCGCACAAAGCCTTGGCAAACAGTGATACCGCAACAGTATTAGCCGCTGTTTTTAGCCGTTTGTATACGTTACGTAATCAACTACTCCACGGCGGTGCCACCCACGGCAGCCAAGCCAACCGCGCCCAGCTAAAAGACTGCGTATGCATGATGCAAAAAATCGTACCTTTAACCATTGAATTGATGATGGACGGCAACACCGCCACCTGGGGCGATCCTGTGTATCCGTTGGTGTGAGTGTGCACACTGACTGGTTGCAATACGTTGCTCCAGTTTAGCAAGGTATATACGCTAAGATATGTACCTTGCATCAGCGTTAAACACGGGGTTAGATACAAAGTGCATTTGCACAGCCTCGAAAAGGACCATAAATACGCTTAATGAAACATCTTTTTAGTTAGTACATAATGAGCGTAATCTTGTCCGATCGACATTTAGGACATACAAACTTCTTTACACGCATCTTGATTAAAAATGCTTGTCTATCGGATAGAATATAACCACATTCTTTACACGCTATATTTGATTTTCCAGGTGGTTTTATTGGCATATCTTTCCCGACTTTTAATATTAAAAACTCTCATGAATAACTATTTTCATTAGACAATTTCTCATCAGAATTGGTTATATTTAACCTTACAGTTCACAAAAAAACCACTGATGGCTTGATTACTTTATTGGTGTTGGTGTTTACATAACCTCTGAGCAATACGTGTTGGATCTATTATTCCGCACCTAATTATCTATTAAATTATATGACTCCAATTACGCTTAAAGTAGCTGGGTCATTCAATGGTGGCTACCCAAGTTGCTTTCTGTTAGTAGTGTTCGTTTAAACTATCTCTCACTACTATCAGGAGGTAAAACGTGACTCTAAATAACCATTAACAACTCAATTTCCGCTTATCTTCCTCAATCATTGCAATGATATCGCTGTACTCTTTTAAGGCATGCTCCTTGCTCTCTAAGTCTATACTAAGCTGCTCTACATTAGACTGCAAATCGCCTATCAGAGAAGGAAGAAATTCTTGCTCTTCATTTGAGATCCTACCAAGCATATCAGAGCCGCATCTATTCACTTCCTGAGTGATCTCAGTTAGCAACACGCCCACCACTCTCACCTGTTCTTCTCGAAGTTTCTCGATTTCATCACCTTCAACTTCATTTACAGAAAATTGTTGTCTAATAGAGTTGATATGATGGTCTAGATCCAAACTAATTGTTGGAATCGTAATTCTGTCAACAGAGTTACTTAAAGGAAGCAGTATCATTTCAGGATCGAAATCAGGATCAGAAAAATCAAACAAGCTTTTTACTGCTTGTTTGATATCTTCACGGAACTGGTTAATGTTGATAGCTTGAGCGCTTGACTGGTATAGTCTATCGCTAGTCTCGACTACAAAGTCTTCCAACTTTTGAACAGCATCTTGAACATTCGCATAGGTGTAATTAACTGTTCTATAACTAGTACTAGAAACCGTCTTCTTTGAAAACCAAGTAGATGGACTAAATAGCTCAGGATCATAGGCCTCACGCGAGGTAGTATATGCCTCTTCTCGCCTACCTGTATGAGAATTAACACGTTTAACTGAAAGTGAGTCTTGCTTTATACCTTGCTCTACTTTATGTAGTGTTTTTTCGATCTGTACTCGGTATTTATCGAAAACCATGCTCACTTGCGATTTACCCGCACTGATACGCTTAGCCAACTCTTCTTGTTTCTTTTGGACTTCTACTAGATCGCCTTTCTCAAGATTATTTCGCTTATTAGCAATATCATCAGCAATAACCGTTAGTTTGTGTAATAGGTCACGCTCAGCCCCTTTTGTAATATTGTCAAGGCGTTCCGACATTATTTTATCTTTATTTTCACGAACAGAGTTCAGCTTAGAATGGACTTTCTGAAAGTTAGCTATCGCTTCTAAAATTTGGGGCGTAAAAGTAAAGCCATCAAACATTTGGTTCATACGGTTTAGAGTGTGTTGCTCTTCTTCACTTAGATCATCCCCCTTCCTTGCTAAGTCATAACAACGAGAAGAAATAAAAATAGGTGGCAAAGCATTTTGCAGAGTTTGCATCAAGTATGACTGACCACCGTTATTCAGTTCATCCTGGCGGCAAACAGCATTAACTTCCGACTGAGCTTGATCATTTAAGCTCGCGGTTAAAGAAGGCAAAGCTTGTTGGATAGAATCGTAATTGCTGTATTCATCAAGCAAAGCACTGTCGAAAAGTGAACCAATTAAAACAATCTCTTCAATGCCCTTATTAGGGATGCTTTGTGCCAACAACGACATATCTTGACTATCTAAGAACTGTCCACAATAGCTAAGCAAAAAGATAACATCACATTGTCCTAGAATCTCCTGTGTTCGTCTGCCCCTCGATACTATCGGGTCATTCATACCAGGAGTATCAACAACTTCAATATCTTTCAGTTCAGAAAGGTTCAATGCTAATGATGAACTCTTGACTATTGGAGCAAACTTACCTTGAGCACCCACAAATGGTGTTAAGTCAGCGATTAACATCTCATTAGAATTTTTACCATCAACAAAGTATTTGGTGTCAAGATACTCATCCACATTTAAGCCTGAACTCAGTACCATCTGATAAAGCTCAAAACAAGCTTTAGACTCTTCAGAATAAGTTGGTTTTTTTGGTGGTCGAGCACCTTTCTGAAGCTTACGATCTGATCCTTTTGATAATCTAAACTCATTGAGTTTCTCGTTATAAACTTTTTCTTCTTGCTCTACCTCATAAGCTTTTTCTAGTACTTTATGCCACTCTTTTTTGCTGTAGAATTCAATCGTTGCAGATGGCTGCTTTGAATAACTAATATTAGTAAGTGCTGCTGTCATTGGTGTCGCAGCTTTAGGGAGAACGGATTTACCATCAAAAAGTAGGCTGTTTAAAAATGAAGATTTCCCGCGCTTAATTTGACCAACAATACCGAGGCGCAAAACCCTATTTTCTTGTTTTGCATTCTCTATGTCGGTTTCAAACGTCCTCCTTAGTTGGTCAACATCATCTAGAAATTTATTTTTAATTATTCCAGCATGCGGCTCATACCTAAAATAAATTTTGTTAATCATGCTTTTCATTATTAAACCCACTGTTAAATGATTTTCAAACCTAATCATTGATAGATATGACGTATATTGTAAACT
>NZ_PXUD01000089.1:0-4027 GCF_003390965.1 Salinivibrio sp. HTSP | reverse complement strand
TTCAACCTGACGGGTTTGCCAGCTTCGCTGGGCAAACAAAAAAAGCGCCCGCAGGCGCTTTCATCGAGAGACTATCATGTAACTTACTTTAACAACGCCAATACCGCGTTAACACAGGCTTCAGATGACACCGGATTTTGCCCTGTCACCAAGTTGCCATCGGTGACCACATACGAGGTAAAGTCATCCGCTTTTTCATAAAGACCGCCGTTTTCTTTGAGCATATCCTCAACTAAAAAGGGAACTACCTCGGTTAAGCCAACCGCAGCTTCTTCACCATTGGTAAAGCCGGTGACACGTTTGCCTTTAACCAGTGGCTCGTCACGATCTGAACGCGTGTGACGGAACACGGCGGGACCGTGGCATACCGCACCAACGGGTTTGCCCTGATAATAGAAGGTCTCAATCAGCTGACGAGATGTTGGATCTTCCGCCAAGTCCCACAATGGGCCGTGTCCACCGGGATAGAAAATCGCGTCGTACTCGTACGCATTCACATCGCTCAGCTTGACGGTGTTATTAATCATATCTTGCAGCTCAGCATCGCCATCAAAGCGGCGAGTGGAGTCCGATTGCGCATCTTCTGCTTCGCTGTTTGGGTCAATCGGTGCCGCGCCACCTTTAGGGCTCGCAACCACAACGGTTGCTCCTGCATCTTTAAACGCGTAATAAGGGGTGGTGAACTCTTCAAGCCAAAAGCCTGTCTTGTGTCCCGTATCGCCCATGGCATCGTGAGATGTCAGCACCATCAAAATTTTGTGTTGTTGCATCATCGCTCCTTATTGTCACGCGTTTGGGTAGTATTTGCTTGGTTTTCATTGAGTAGACTAACAAGACATGAGTGTTAACGTAAAAGGTGGCCGCTTAGATCACTCTCATCAGTTGACGGTTTTTTTACGTTTATTGTCTAACGCTGACCTAATGCTAGCGCAATAATGACACCTAAGCGCAGCAAACGCCTATCATGAAGTCATTCATCGCTGGCCCCCAGCAACGATTTAGCCTTTAAACA
Organism: Salinivibrio sp. HTSP; assembly: GCF_003390965.1. Classification (NCBI taxonomy): domain Bacteria; kingdom Pseudomonadati; phylum Pseudomonadota; class Gammaproteobacteria; order Vibrionales; family Vibrionaceae; genus Salinivibrio; species Salinivibrio sp. HTSP. Next base: position 3,015 of record NZ_PXUD01000089.1, on the reverse strand, counting down.
TTGATTAAACGAGGTAAACATGAAAAAAACCTATTTACTTGCACCACTGGCACTGGTTGTCGCACTGGTTGGCTGTGAACAGCAAACCAACGAACCACAAGAGGCGCAATCGCAAGTCGAATCTAGCTTAGACGACGCCCAAAATGCAGTGAAAGAAGGCACAGAGCAAGCGATGGATAGTGCAGAAAACGCCATCGATAGCGCAGAAAACACCGTTTCTGAAATGGTTGATCATCATAATGCAAAAACATCACTAGACTGGAACGGTACGTATCAAGGTGTGGTGCCCTGCGCCGACTGTGAAGGTATTGATACCACACTAACACTGAACCCAGACAATACGTATTCACTCACCAAAACCTATCTGGGCAAAGAGGGAGAAGCCCTTAAAGAATCGGGCACCTTCAAGTGGGATGAAACAGGCAGTGTCGTCATCCTTGAAGGGCTGACTGACAGCCCTAACCACTTCTTTGTGGCGGAAAACCAGGTAATCATGCAAGACATGAACGGCGAAACCATCGAAGGCGACCTTGCTGAGATGTATCACCTGAAAAAGCAGTAATCTATCAAAGGTCTGTGATCGGCTGTTTGGCAGGTTACAGGCCCTTTTCATCCTAACCTTTAACAGACTTCATCTCTTCTCCATTTGTTAAGTGAATATTGTCACCGAAATGCCCACCAACAGCAGATAGTTCGACACGATCTAACTTAATACATTGATTTTACGATACCTTTACATTTCCCATTCAGATGAGAGGTTGATTCCAGAAAACCCTTTGTCTTTATTTCTGGCCAATCAAAGTTGATATATTCGGCGGATAAATAGCCAAGCTAGGAGTAAACCGTGGCCCATACCGCATACATAAAGATGATTGGAGAAACGCAAGGCTGTATCACCCAAGGTTGCAATACCGATGACTCTATAGGGCGAAAAGCGCAGATTTCACACACTGACGAAGCAACAGTCTTGGCTAGCAACTACTCGCTAGAAAAAGAAGCGGACCAAGTCAGAAAAACTCTCAGTGCTTTAACCATCACAAAGCCGATCGACAAGGCCTCCCCTCTTCTTGGACTTGCTTTTTCAAAACAAGAGAAGATTCAGTGTGAAATAAGGTTTTACAGAACCAATGATAAAGGCCACAACGAAAATTACTACACCATTGAGTTAGTTGATGCCGTTATCGCACACCTGTCGTTTAACCAGCCTCACGTCCTTATTTCTGGCGATGAAGATATGTCCGAGGATATTGCTCTTCGGTATAAAGATATCGTCTGGAAGCATAATATTACTGGTACCCAAGGCTACGAACGATGGGAGTAAGATCTAAGCCCTCACCTTACGACATTGCCGTTGTAAGAAAAGCTGGCAAAGGGTTAACCATGCAAGCTACAAGCCTCGCTAATCGTCATATTCGAAGCGGGGTCTTGAAGAATCAATTCGTCAGAGAGATTGATCGGTTTGAGCAATGCTTGGTTAATGACGTTGAGCGGGGTAAGAAAACCAAAGCGCAAGCTCTTACCGAAATGAAAAGAGAGCAATCCAGCTTAATGGAGCAGTCTTCGTTAATTGCCTCAAAAGGAATCGGTACTATTGCCGGCGCCATGCAAGTTGCCGCGGGTGGAGCAATATGCATTTACTCTGCCGCATCATTATGCTCGATCGGCGCATTGTTGGTGACTCATGGGCTTAACAACATGTATGAAAACGGTAAATACTTTGTCGATGGCGACGAAAATGCAACTGGCTTGGTTCGCGAAGCTTATCAAGGTGCCGCCGAATTTGCAGGATATCCTAAAAGCTATGGAAACATGGCCTACTACGGTGTAGATTTAGCCTTGTCGGGCTATGGGATTTTCGCGAAAACTACAACAGTTAAAAACGCAGCTGAGACTTATCAGATAGTATCCAAGACCAACTTAAAGCCGATGCCATGGACAAAAAGTCCAAAAGCCAAACAGCTCAAACTATTTAGATACAGCGCAGAAGACTACCTAAGAGGTTATCAAGCCTCAAGCCGACTATCTCTGGGGGCAGAGTCCGTAAGTGATAGTTTTACAACATATTCATTGTATAAAGAGGTACGAAAATGATCTCTCCTATATTGTTTTTTGTTATCTCTTTTTCCTTAATATATTCTCTTTGGCGCCTAAATCGCATACCGTCGAATGGTACCCTCCTTTTGTTAAAATTTATATTTTTTTTATTCTTAGGCACTCAGTTCTGGGCAATATTCCAACATGGCACACAGACGGCTGGCGTGGCAGCTAGGATCCCTTTTTTTGAGGCATTTATTGTTCGTACAATGAACTTACCAAACCCTACAATCCAGTGGGCATCTCTGTTTTTTTTCATCTTAACACTGGTGTTTTGCCTACCAAAGCGAGTTATCCAATAGATAATGTAAACAATAGTACACCTCATTGACACATAAACTCTTTGATGGAAAAATACACGTCTATTAATACTTAAAAAGAAGTTTGAAAAGAGAGAAAACTATTAATCAAATATTGTTCATAATAATCACTACATTAATCGCCTGTCACTTCAGGAGATGGTCCAAGAAAAGATCAAAAAGATGTTTATACATTTTTAAATATATCGTTTTATTTGTTGTTGGCGTACAATACTACTCAATTTTTTCATACAGTATGCCAGTAAAAGGGGGAGTGGATGGCAGGATTTTTTCTTTGAAGATTTTTTGGTAGAAAGCCTAGACTTGCCCAACAGTGTTCAATTCTTTGCTTTGGCTTTCGTTATTTACCTAGCATTTTTTTGCCATCCCAAACGAGAACAATAAAAACTTCACATATGTGTGTTTTAAGATAAAACATTTAATCTTTATTTTAGATGGTAAAGCACTTAAAACATTGACCTATGGTACAGTGACTTATCTTGAAGGCGACGAGAGAACTCTCTTTAGCAATAGAAGGCACAAGTGATTATTACACTGGAAGAAAATATATAAGGAGATAAACAATGAACGCTGAATTATCTTTTTCTCTTATATCAATAAT
>NZ_PXUD01000088.1:0-1805 GCF_003390965.1 Salinivibrio sp. HTSP | reverse complement strand
AATCAAGGTGTTGATCACCACTTCTTGCTGACCGCCGTTGGTAACGACGCTCAAGCTTTCAATGTCAATCTGCTGATCCATTTGGCTATCGCCGTCGGCATCAATACCGATGGTGAGCGTACCTTCAGCCTCACCACTGTCTGTGGTTTGCCATGAAATCGACACTTGCCCGTCTTTGATGAGCTGAGTTAAATCCTCGACAAACGAGAAGGTGTCTTGCGTGTCACCTTGGTTATCAAAATCGACAATGACATCGGTTTCCGTCCCATCGCCATCGGCAGACGATGGCATATCATCCAACGACCACTGGAATTTATCGCTACCGGTGCCTCCGATGAGAATGTCATTGCCTTGACCGGCTTCTAAAGCATCGTCACCTGTGGTCCCAGTAACGGTAGTCACCTTATCGCCCCATTCAGCATTCACTTGTACGTCGTTGTAATCAAACTTCTTCTCAAAACTCACGTGGCCTAGCCAATCTACTACTGGTTCCAATGACCCCCCCAGTGTATCCTCAAACCCAATATTACCATTGTTGGAAGAAGTCACATATGTTTTGCCGTCTGGGTTTAGAGCAGCTTGGTCAAATAAAGCTGGCGCCCCCTTGCCGGATAACGGCTGCCCATTAACGACAGCTTGCCAATTTCCTTGCTGATTTTGCTCAAACGTTACATTGGTTTGGTCGGATACTTGATCCTCACCATCCGGAATAATAAAGAATCCAATATCGTCTTGAGCGTAACCATCTAGCTTAAATGTGTCGCCTTCATTAGCGTTCGATGAATTCGCCCAAACCACTTTGCCAGTAGTGGGATTGCCATTGTCATCTTTGACATAATAGCCAAAGCTATTGTTATACCCCGCAATCCCATCATCGTTAGTGAGCGTAAGCAGTTGCGACACATTACTCGTCACTTCATTCGGTAAAATGACGTTTAATGGTGAAGCCGTGTCTGTGATTTCGACATCAACAAGATTGCCTTGATCATCGACCTCAGCGGCACCAACAGTCACAGATAAATCAGGGGCACCTCCCTCAGGCAATTCAAGCGTGACCGAGAAACCAGGACTTGTCTGAAGTGCATCAATCGGCACTTGCCAATCACCTGAATCAAGCTGCTCGCCATCCGGTACGCTGCCTCCTTCAGGCATTCCCGATATAATTACTGATGTGATTTGCTCAGAGCCGTCGTTATCGTTCAACGTCACGTCAACATCCAGCTGGACAATATCCGCAACTTTGGTCAGCTCGCCGTTATCTACTTGATATTTACCATCGGCAAAGTAGATGGTTTCGATATCGTAGAAAGCATGCGGTACGTGATCGACACCTGCATCATGGCCGGCTTGATGATATAAACCAACTGCACTATCTACACCTTGTTGATTCGGTAGTTGTGTTAGGTCGCCATAATCACTGCGATTACCTTGTAGGTAAACCGTATCGTCGCCACTACCACCATAATACACGGTAGTCGCATCAGCTTGTTGTGATATAAAGGTAATATCCTCAGTCCCGCTGCTATCACCTAGATGATATGTTTCGATTGATGTACCGCCAATAAGCAGGGGCTTTCCGGTATCAGTTGTCGTTTTAGTGACTTGATCTGAATTCAGATTCTCTTGTTTAACATGCGCTATTAAATCATCGGCTGGATGCGAACCGCCGGCAAATTCAGCCAAGGAAGCCGAGACCGTTAGTCCATCAGAAGCAAGGTAGACGGCGTTGTTGCTCACGCTACCCGTATTCCCTGCTTGGTCGGTCACCGTCATGGTCACGGTCAGCTCGCCATCGGCCAGGCTGC
>NZ_PXUD01000087.1:0-2276 GCF_003390965.1 Salinivibrio sp. HTSP | reverse complement strand
TGGTCCAGATCGCTCAGGCTGCCGTCGCCATGCTTGTCCCACATCAACACGCCGTCTTCAGCACCGGCCCAGGCGGTGGATTCCACCTCGCCGTCACGGTTGACGTCCATTTCTACCGTGTCGTAGGCAATCGCACCGTCCTGGTTGAGGTCGAGGACGATGGGGGCCACTTCCGTTACACCAGATTGATATAGGGTAACTGCGTCAAGAGCTAGGCCATTGCTTCCCGCAAGCTTCGATTGAAAACTAATAGTGGTTTCAGCCTCCACTGCAGTGAATTCAATACTCCTAGTCACCCAGCTTTCACCTACTCCAACGAACCCGGTTTCGCCTTCACCCCTACTAGGTGCTGTTTTCTGTTCAGTGGGCATGCCACTGATGGCAATCTCATAAGGGGCATCTGAAAATTCAAAATTATCTTCTGCCCATTGAAGGGTATAAGTTTCACCCACCGTTAGGGTGACTGTTTGGCTGATTTTCCCGGGACTTCCTCCATTCAAATCAAGGAAATATTCCCCTTCTGCGGAGGTGTATGAACTACTTTCATCACCTGAAACTCTATCGATACTTCCACTTTCAATCGTCCAGCCGGGTAAAGCACCGCTTCCAGGCCCTTCGTTATAGCGATCCGGTGTGCTGGTTGGGCCATCTTCAAAGCCTCCATTGATTAGCAAGCCGGTAACAACAGAGCTTGCCGTGCCTTCTTCTGAAGTATTACCCACCGCATCCGTGATAGTGGCGTCTACTGTCAATGTCTCATAGGGCGCAGGCGCTGCAAAGGTGCTTGCGAAATCGACCTTATCCGCGTCTATCATAGCCTGCGTCAGCTCAACTTCCTCAACCGTTGCGCCGTCGCTCACCGTCAGGGTATCGCCGGCCACGGCATTGGTGCCCGCCAGGCTCATGCTGACGGGGACATTGCCGTCTGTGTCGATCTCGCTTTGGGCGGTGAAGCCGTCGCCGTCGTCGATGGTTACCACGGGGGCGTTGGGCGGTGTGTAATCGAGAATGGCGGTGTCGGTAGCGGTGGCTTGATTACCGGCCAGGTCTTTGACGGTGGCTACCACGGTTAGCTCGCCTTCTGCCAGGCCTGAGCTTGAGGTGAAATCGAAGCTGTAGGTGCCATTTTCCTGCACCACTGCCGTTACTATGCCCACATTTGCCGGGCTAGCGGAATCGGTGATGGTTAGCGTGACCTGCTGACCGGGTTCCGCGTCTGTGGTGCCGGTAATCTCCGGCTGGCCATCGTCCAGGGTGAGGCTATTGGCATCGGTGATATTCACTGTGATCAACACTTGTGTGTCCAACACTGCGGAGGCCGTGGCAGGGTCGGAGGTGTTGCCTGCTGCATCCGTAATGGTCGCCGTCACGGTCAGATCGCCATCGGCCAGGCCAGATAGATCACCGCTTTCGACTTCGAAGCTGCCATCCATTTGCACGGTAGCGGTTTGGGTGACGGTAATGCCATTGCTGTCGGTTATGACGATGTCAACATCACGGCCCGCTTCCACATCTGTTGTGGTTCCGGTGAGGGTACCGGTGGCGTCTGGATTGTTGTAGGTCGAGAGATCCAGGGCGACGCTATCGACGCTAGCGGTTTGGTCGATATCCCAGGCAGCCTGGTTTTGACCTTCAGCACTTTGCTTGCCCGCAACTGTCTGACGCACTCGAATCTGACCCGCCGTGTACTCGCCTTCGGGCAGATCGAAGGTGGTGCCGGTTCCCGCTACCCAAGTGGTGCCGTCCAGTGAGTATTCCCAGCTGCCATCCATGTACAAGCCGCCGACACTAACGGTGGGGTTGTTGGTAATGTTGTCCTCATCGCCGCCGGCGACATCCGTGGCAAAGGTATCTTCTGCCAGCGTCAGGGTCGGCGCATTCGGTGTGGCGCTCATGTCAACATTATCGGTTGCAGTGGCGGTGTTACCGGCCTGATCTTGCACCTCAGCGGTCACAGTTAGCGCGCCATCACTCAGGCTTGAAAGATCAATAGTGCCACCATAGCTTCCATCAGCCGCTAACGCATCGAGAGGCATGGTCTCCGATACTGTGTTGGTACCATCGGTGACGGTCAGGGTGACCGTTTGGCTCACTTCCACATCCATGGTGTTGCCATAAACCAGTACGGCGGTGACGTTACTTGGGTTAACATCGGCCAGATTAACCGTGATCTCAGCGGTGGTATCCAGCAGCTCGGTGTCGGTCACGCTGCCGCTGTTGCCTGCTTCATCAGTCACGTTCATGGTCACGGTCAGATCGCCATCGGCCAGGCCGCT
>NZ_PXUD01000017.1:0-9079 GCF_003390965.1 Salinivibrio sp. HTSP | reverse complement strand
CCTCCTCAGGTCGTCGATGCGTGTCCAGTAAAACGGATCAAGTCCAAGAACAACTGGATTTTGTTGTTAACCATGTTTGTACAACCTTGCTGATGCCAGTGCGCCAACACGATACCAGTCAGTGGCGCAAGAATGGCGCGCATCATACCACTTAATCAGAGGGATGAGAAAAGCGAGGGGTCCTGGATTATCGATGACAACGCGCGGTATCGAATTAGCCACTCTCACCTAATAGACTACGTACGCAATTTAGATCCTAGTCTAGTTATTCGACATGTTTATACGTTCAGTGTTTACCTGCTGCTATTAAGGGGACATTATAAAAGCTGTCCGATCTTGAGACAGACTCGGTTGAATCAAAGTCGATAAGTTGGTGGGTAAGGGAGTGAAATGGTCGCACCTAAAAGTCTCATTTTTCAGTTACACCAACATTGGGAGGTTACTGAGCAGCTAACGCGGCTTTCGCGAGAGTTTCCAGCTTTTGATCTGAGAGTACTCGAGCAGGTGATCAATCAATACAAAAATAAGCAAACAGACAGCAATACTGTGCTCACTAGCCTTGTTAATGCAGATATATTGCAACCTATCAACCGAAGTAGTGACTATCAGCTAAATACATTAGTCGTGGATTTTGTGAGAGGCTTGACGCAAGAGCATGAGCTTGGCCTATCAGCAGTACTTAGAGCGCGAGTCGACGCGATTAAAGACGCTACCAGCCAGGTGTTAGAAGGACTAGATGGGTCGGACAATGATTTGTTGCGTGCCGGCGCGAACAGACTCTCAGAGCTTATCAGAAAGATCACCCAACAGCTAATCCAAGACAAACAAGCAATTTTTGAAATTGCAGAATTAGCGAAATCGGCGGATACCAGTATGCCAATTGAACGTCGTTACCGTGAAGTCCTAGAGGTGTACGATCAATATGTTGAGCCGATGAACGAAATGATGGACAGCGGCCTTGGTGGTAGCTTCTATCCTTTGTTGGAAAAAGCAGAAGAAGCGCTGGATGATGCGGTCGATCTACTCTCGATACGTGGCGCTTTATATCAACAAAGGCTGGCAATGCGCCAGATAGCTTATCAAGTTAAAGAGCTTCGTTATCAAGGACGCGTCATTGCTCAACAATGTGCCGACACTTTGCTGCCATTACGAGAGGAAGCAAGACAGCATAACCAGCTTTCAGCGGTGATTAGTAAGCAGCTCAGTCAAGTTCGTAAAAAGGGATTAGCGCGAGGGCTCAACGCCAAGGGACTACCTTTGTGGACAAGTAGCCGCGTCACCAAAATTCAATTGGGCAATGAGGTGCGCGAGTTGATGGCTGAATTTATGAATTTTGAGCCTATTGCTGTTGTTTTCCCTGATGAAGAGGATGGACCGACGAGTTCAACAGTCAGCTGGGTGGATGAAGCGCGGTTGAGAGAACAGTTGAGCGATTCGTTGCCGGTTGACAATCTTATGATATGGCTGAGGGAGCACTATCCGCATTTACCGGACGCAGCGTTATTAAGACTTTACCATGAACTTGTACAAGATCCTCAATGGGAAAGCACGTTAGGGCCACACTCGGATACTACAGCGTTAAACACCGTCGCCGTTACTTATTACCCTCATAAAATCAGAGCATTAACTGATCCAACTCCTGCAAAGGGTATAGATCATGCAAAATAGTAAAATCGATTTAAATGAACTGGCACATTTGACCGAGTTATTTCACCTTTTTAGTTCTGGACGACACCTTAACCGCTCGGCGGATGCCGCGCTATGGCATGAGCTTGAATTGCAAGCAGAACAGTATCAGTATCTATTTGCAAACCTAGGTTTTGAGTTGCGCATTGATGGACGCGGCTTTGCTTGGTTTCATGATAAAGAAGGTAATCAGAACATCAATAAACAATCACGTCAGTTAGCATTATTGCTGATGGTGCTATTTGATCACCAAGCGGATAGCGGTCGCTCCCTTGGCCAGTTTTACCAATGGACAATTGATAATCCTTTACTTGATGACATTTACGAAAAGCATCAAGGACTTTTGGATGCAGAAGAGCTAGACCGAGATGCACTCGCAAAGATACTCGACAACGCTGTGCGAAAAGGTTTTGCCGTTCAAGAGAACAATCACTGGCGTTTGCTGCCGTCGGTATATCGCTACCTTGATCACTTCCAAGCAATTACAGAGCACGCATCTGAGAATGATATAGCGGCTACGGCTTATGAGGAAGATGAATCATGTTAAGTTATGGTTTTCAACGTGTAGCGTTAATCGGCAGTGCGGGATACCAGCGTGCTGAACTTCCTCTCGACGATTCTGTGTCATTAATCGCACCCAATAACCATGGCAAAACAAGCCTTATCAATGCGCTTCAATTTCTACTTATCATCGATCAGAGAAAAATGGATTTTGGCTCGCACACGCGAGATCAAACGCGTCGTTTTTACTTCCCAAATAATAGCGCCTACATCTTGCTAGAAGTAATTCTACCGCAAACGGGCACAGTAGTGTTTGGGTGTGTCGGTAAAGGGGTGGGCCATGACTATGAGTACTTTGCCTACACGGGAGAGTTGAATTAAGACGATTATCGTTTAGATGATGGTAATATCGTCAGCCAACCAAAGCTTGTCAGTCACTTAGCAAAAAAGAAATACAGCGTCTCTCGATATAACGAGAGGGACTTCCGTCACTTGATTTATGGCGGTGCAAAAAGTAAGAAGACGAGCGATATTGATTTTACCGTATTCAAGCTTGAGCACATTAGCGATGCCCGTTCCTTTCAGCAGGTACTCACCAAGACGTTGCGACTCGACAAACTAAACTCTAGTGATGTGAAAAAATATTTGTTAACGATATTTAGTCGAGAGTTACCCAACGCCAGCATTGATTTTAAGCAGGAATGGGAAAAAGCGTTTCAAGACATTAATCTAGAGCGCGAGCAGTACCTAGCCGCTTTCAATAATCGAGAGACGATTCAACAACTCGAGCAAAAGTTTGAGCGAACCTTATCTTTACGAGGAAAGATCACCGTATGCCAACCGAAAGTGGATGAGTTGCTAAAAGACTGGCATGGTCACGTTCAAACGACGAGGGAACGGCTAGTTAAGCAAAAGGCTAAGCTTGAACAAGCCTCGCGCGAACTTCGAGACTATGATATCGCTCTAGCTGGAGAACGCCAGGACTTAGCCAATAAACTGGCAGAGCTAGATCGTACGGAGCAGCATTATCAAGAGCTTAAAGCGCGCTTTGCCCTGATTCCGAATCAAGAGTTCCTAGAGAGTCAGTTACGATCCGCCGAGAAAGAGTATGAAGCGCAGGCCACATTATGTGTTCAGTCCCAGCGCTCCTCTTCCGAGATGCTTAACAAACAATTGCAAGAAAAAGAACAGCAGCGCCAGCGGTTGCAGTCTCAACAGCGAACCTTAAATGACAATTTATACCTTCACCTTTCTGAGACGCTCAATACACACGAGTTAGATAATCTAAACAAGGTGCTCAGCCAACAAGTCCTGCAACTGCCCCCTTCGCAGTACTCGCTTAATGCTGAGCAGTTGCGAAGCGTTTTTAATTGCGAGTCCTCACAGCAATGCTTGCTCCCCGGCTTAACATTGTCGGTTCATGAGCTATTGCCTCAGCATGTGCAAAAAACAGAATCAGAGATTTTGGAGGAAATTGGTAGCATTAATGAGCAGATAAACGAGCTCAAAGAACTACTTCAAGCAAGTAGAGAGCAAGAGGCGGCTGAGAGGAAAAAGGCCGAATTAAATAGTGCCGTTAGGCAGTGTGAACAAGAGCTAAAAGAATTCCAACAGTTACAAGAGTTAACACACAATCAAGCACAGCGAATCGAGCAAAGACAGGCTGTTGAGAAACAGCGAGTAGCGATTAACGATGCGCTTAACAACTCAGGAGAAAAGCAAGCCGATCTTTCAAGGCAATTAAGTGAGGTAGCGGATAAGCTTAATAAGCTGGCTTCAGACGATAGCAGTGTTGAAAAACTAAAGAAACAAAGAATAGATGACCAAGCGCTATTTAGCGGACTTTCTGACCAGCCACATTCGCCCTGGATAGCGGGGGATGATTGGTCTTTGGCGTCACTTCCGGATCGTCTTCAGGACTACATTGAAGATTGCAAAGCCCTTGATCAGCTATCAAAAGAATTGCGCCAAATGAAAAATGAATTGGGTCAAAAAGGGCTGACTAAGTTTCAGATGGCGCAAACACAAGATGAAGAATTAGAGGGTATTATTCAATTCAATCATTGTTTGGACGATGAGAAAAAAGCACTGGAAAGGCGGGCACGATCGGCCGTCGTCAACGTCACTGCCAGTTTAAGAGAGCTGCGCAGTGGTTTATATGCATTGCAAAGTAAGATGAAGGAATTCAACCGCCTGATCAGCCAAAGGCAGCTGTCAGATCTTAAAATTTTCAAAATTGAGCCAGTCGAACAAAGTCTGCTTGTTGATGCGATGAATGTGCTGATCCAACAAGCAGAGCAAACTGAAAGTGGTCAAAGTTTTGAGCTATTTGATCAGGGCAGTATCCTCGATGATGCTGATTTAGAGCGCGCGAAGAGCCTGCTGATTGATGAGGGCAATGCTCGCCAAGGTTTAAGAGTGGCAGACTTATTCCGGCTTGAATTTGTCGTTGCTAAGCACGGCCAGCAGCAAGAGTCATTTGAAGAAATTGATAGTGCCGCCTCTAACGGAACCGTATTGATGGCGAAGCTTGTGACGGGCTTGGCGATGTTGTACCTCATGCAAGATAAACGCCACCAAATGAAAGCAGTCTGTTATTTGGATGAAGCGTCAGCTTTGGATACCCAGAACCAAACGAGCTTAATAGAGATTGCGGATCAATTCGGCTTTGCCTTGATATTTGCCTCACCAGCCCCCTTAACCACCGCGCGTTATTGTGTGCCAATTCACCAAGCCAATGGTAAAAATCATATTAGTCGTAATAGCTGGCAGATTTTCGAACCACTAGAGAGTCAAGAGCTGCCCCAATCATATGCAGAGCCATCGCTATGAGCCAGGCGTTGGTGAAAGCACTCTCGCGACTCGTTGAGGTTTACCCTGATTCCGTTGCCGGGAGTAGAATGACACCGTCTCAAAAGAAGCAGCTTGAAGCGTTCAATCACAAAACGCGGTGTGTGCAAATTACGCCTAAAGGCCGTGGTGTTGTTTATCGAATTCAAGACATGGATGTAGCCGCCGTTGAACTTGAACGATTAGCCCCCGAACAACATGTATCTTCCAGTGTACCGCAACGAACGGTAAACATAGCCTCGACACGCAGCAGCAAACAAGGATACACAGCTCTCGATGTCAGTTACGTGCTGGCTAAAACGGTTGCGAACCCTTTGTGGGAGGTTTCCGGAGTACCAACCGAGCACTTAAATGCAGCCACAGAAGCGTTTGGTGTATTCTCGCTTGAAGTTGGCGGAGAGCGAAATAGCCATCTTCACACAGAACATTCCATTTGGCTGGTGGAGAACCAAGCGCTATTTGACAGACTAGATTGGTTGCCCAATAACGACCCTACTACCGTTATTTGGTACCGCGGACAGCTACACAACAAACTGATTGATTGGTTATCGGTGCCTGAAAGGGCACCGATAGTCTACTTTTTTGCTGACTATGATGGAGTTGGGCTGAATAACTACCGCCGCCTCAAAGAGAAGCTTACAGAAAGAGCAGAGTTTTGGATGATGCCGAATTGGAAGGCGTTTTTGTTACGTTATGGACAAAACCAGCTTTGGGTTGACACCGCCCGGGACTTTGTCTCTTTCGAGCGCAACAGCCAAAAGCTTTTAGCACAGTCATCAGAGTTACGAGAGTTGGTGACGGAAATGCAGAAGCATGGCTTAGCTTTGGAGCAAGAGGTGATTTGGTTGAATGACTAATATCTGTGATTTCATCTTATATTTACAGGTATACATTAGTGGATTGATGATAATTCAAAATGAATTCTCGTGAACAGCTAAATTAAGAGTGATTAAAAGGGAAGATGACTTCCCTTATATTGTAATTACATTTCAGATTGTCTGCTTTTACTTAGTCTAACACATGTAGATTACGATATTCGTCATAAGCGTACTGATCGGTCATGCCGCTAATATAGTCTTGGATGAGGCGGACTCGAAAATAAAACTCCCAAACATCGTCTTCAAAGTTATAGGGTAAGTACGTAAGGTCAGACGGTTTATTTTTTTCTTGCTCTAACCTTTGCATAGCGATTTCGTATGCTCGAAGGTGCTTGTTCGGTAGTTTTTTGTAGAGTCTTCTCTCGTATAGAGGGGCTTCTTTAATGTTGGTAAAAGTCTCTTTGCTTAATAGTAATAATGGCTTATACGCTTCAAGTAACCCCGTAATGATTCTATATCCTTGTAGCTCACTTTTTTCTACTTCTGGATCGCAGAAAGCATAGTTCATAGCAACATTCTTAAGAGCTTTCACTAATGCATGATTATCACTATGATCTTCAATTAGCGCTCTATTGAAGCTCCCGTGAAATACATTCTCTATGTTATCTATAAACTGTTTGCATGCATGTTTTGGTAGGCGTTTGTTTATTTCCACGCGAAGAGTAATGAAGAAGTGGCTGTTCGCACAGTTATCGGATTTTGAAGCGCTTTCACTGGCGACATCAACGATCTTTTTCATCTCTTCACTGTTTTGCAAATCGTACTCTTTTACAAGAGATTGGTATTCGTCGTTTAAAACTTCTTTGAGTTGATCTACTGTGATAATGCCTTTTTCAACAGCATCCTCAATGTCTGCAATGCCGTAGGAAATATCATCCGCAGCTTCCATTATGTATGAAAATGGAGAGCGGCAATGAGAGTCCATTGACAGCACCGTTTTTAGTGACTCTATGTAGCGGTGTTCACTTAAGTAATAACCCACTTTTTTCATCAAATAGTCATAGTCATGTAATTCCGAGTTGCTCTTTGTTTTAGGCGATGGTTGATCCCCACGGCGAGTATACTTGAACACACCAGATACTTGCGAATAGGTTAGATTGAGCTCGAGTAGAGTGTGAACTAGGCGGATAGCCTGTGCGTTACCTTCGAAATTGGTAAGATCTTGTTGGATTGGCTTTGGCAAGTCGATTGTGGGCTCACCGTTCTTATCCATTACAAGAGATAGTAAATTTCTAGAAAACCAATCGTTTATAGCTTGCTCTCCAAAATGTCCGAAAGGTGGATTGCCAATGTCATGCATTAAACATGACATTTCGACTATCGACTCAAATTGACGTTCTAATCCGGTTAGCTCGTATTCTTGTTTAGATTCTTCAGAGAGCTCTTTAAAGATTAATTGAGTGATGTATCGACCAACTTGTTGAACTTCGAGAGAATGAGTGAGACGGCTGCGAACTGCAGCATTACGTTCGAGGGGAAAGACTTGAGTTTTTTGTTGAAGCCTTCTGATTGCAGCTGAGTTGAGGATCCTACCTCGATCACTTTCGAAGCTTTCTTGTGCTGAAATTTTGCTGGATTCAGTCAGTGGACGAGGTTTAATGGCTTTTCCGCTATGATATACCCTTGTTCCTCGAACTTTTTCTTTGAAGTTGATAGCCATAATAGTTCCTCTTTGTTTAACGCGCTGAAGAAACTATACCTAAGATTCTAGTCGGCTCATATTAGATTGGATAAATAATGTGATTAGGGATTTAGTCATTGTGAAGAACATTGACTAGGGGAGGATGACCAAAAAGCTGGTTTTTAGCTGTATTTAGTGAGATGTTCCGGTATTTATCTATTGACTTTATTGTTAACATTAATCAAGGGGTTGCTTTTTTGGCAAGTTATAGGGTTTTAATATACTTGGTTCGAGATGATGTTGATCCACTTTAACGGACACGTCTTTCGTTAAGTACATTGTTTTTCAAACGCTATCGGCGACATATAACCAATGCTGCTGTGTAACCGTGTTCGATTATAAAAGTACTGAATATATTTTCTGAGCTTCTCTCGTAAGTGCCTTAAGTTAGCAATCGGTGCATCTTTGATTAACTCGCCCTTAAGCGACTTAAAGAACGACTCGACTTCTGCATTATCCGTGCATTTCCCTGGTCGATTCATGCTCTGCTCAACACCGTGTTCCGCCAGTAAATGTCGCACCCTATCCGCACAATACTCGCGCCCTCTGTCGGTATGAAATAGCAGCCCCCGTTTAGGCTTTCGGCTAGCGAGTGCTTTGACGATGGTGAACATCGTCAAGTTTGAATCAAGTCTGTCGCTGAGCGCCCAGCTAAGTACTTTTTTTGAGTAAACATCAATCACTACCGCTAAGTAGCCCCATCGGTTTCCTACTTTTATGTAGGTAACATCCGCAGTCCATTGTTGATTGATTTTACTCGCCTTTTCTTGTTCTAAGCGTCGATTGACGAGTCCTTTAAAGAACGTCCGACTCTTTTTCTGACGACGGTAAACACGGTCCACTCTCGCCTTTAAACCGGCTTCTCGCATCAAGCGGGCCACACGCTTACGACTCACTGCGAGACCTTTTGCCTTCAACGCCGCATGGATTTTAGGACTCCCATATCTGCCTTCGCTTTTACGGTAGATGAACGCTATCTCTGCGCCTAGCTCACTATCTGCGCGCGCGTGTCCTGACTGTCCGCGGCTTAGCCAATCATAATAGCCACTACGAGACACAGACAGGTGCCTACACAGCTTCTTTACTGAGTAAACATCACTATATTGCTTTACGAATCGATAGGCTTGCGCCTTTGTTCTGCTTGAAAGCGTTGCCACTTTTTTAAGATATCGTTCTCCTCTTCAAGCTCTGTGATCCGTCGCTTGAGTGCCGATAACTCATCCTTTACCTTGTCTGGCTTCACTTTATTTTTTTGGGACTTGACCATACCAAACTCTCCATTTCGATACGCTTTACGCCATTTCGATAGCATGAATGGATGGATATCAAGCGCCTCTGCAACCGACTTCACTGTTCGATGCGTTTCATAGCTCCATTCAACCGCTTTCAGTTTGAAGTCTAGTGAATATTGCGCTGTCTTTTTACCCGTTTTATAGGCTGGCATACTGACCTCCTCAGGTCGTCGATGCGTGTCCAGTAAAAC
>NZ_PXUD01000086.1:0-3808 GCF_003390965.1 Salinivibrio sp. HTSP | reverse complement strand
ATCTTGCGAAATGCATGCCAAGTTTTTTATCATTACAAATCAGCACCTTAGAATCTGGCTGACCAATTTTTTGCACGTACCAAGCAACTTCTTGCCAAGCCAAGCAAAAAGTTGCTTAGCATTATTGGCCCCTTTGCACCGCTTTACTCTGGTTTTCATCAACCACCTCTTGCAGCTGAGACACTTTCCAACTCAGGTGGTTTAAGCGCTCAATAAGCACTGACAGCTCTTGGTTCGCTTTGTCTATCTCGCCCTGTTCAACCAAGGTTGTGACATAATCCGCGCGACCATAGATAGGAGACAGTCCGATAGCAAAACTCTCTAGTGAGCGTGTCTGCTTCTGTAATGCCCACCAGCGATTTTGCTCTGCCAGCAACGCGATATTCGCCATCTTGGTTCGAACCGCGCGAAACTTATCGATGTATTTTGCTGTACTTTCCAATGCTTCAGCACGCTCAGCTTGGTACGTTGCTACTAATGAGGTCGTTTTTTCGTTATCACCGTACAAAGTGGTTAACGCATTGAGGTGTTGTTTGGCAGAGGTTTTAGCCGCTTCAACCGATTGCGCCATCTCCTGCTCTACCGCGTCCGTGTATAAAGGAATAAATTGTGGCTCCCAACGCGACAGTGTTGCCGGCAAATGCTGCTTGGAAAACATACTCAGCGCTTGAACATTGTTAAGGGAAGGCTGTGATGTCTCCACTTTATACGGGGTTTGAAAATAGGGTATATGTGGGTAGCCCAGCCAGGCGATCACCACTAAGCCAGCACCTGCAATGCCTGCCAATAAACTGCGCAGTCGGCTTTTTTTAACCGTGATCTTCGGATTAAGGCTCTCGTTTTTCTGCTGTTGCTTTATCGCGCTATGAAAACGCGTTTCTATACGGTCAATATGCTCAAACAATACATAGGCCAACCCTTCATAATCGACCGTGTAACTGGGTTGCTGTTGGGCCAAAACATGGTAAAGGGCATCACACAGCCGTTCACAACGATACAAATCGCGCAATGCTTGTTGATCTGGCTTTATCTGATTAAGCTCACCCAATACACGAGCATTTACCCACTCCAGCGCCTCTTTTCGCGCCCGGGCACGTTTTTCAGACACTGCTTCTTCGTTATTCAAACAAGCAAGGATCAGCTCCAGCCCATTTGCAAATCCTGCCAACCCGCCAATCTTTAACGCCGCGACGGCATAGTAACCACTGAGCAGTAAATCAATGCCTTGCTCACTGGCGAGTGCTTGACAGTTATCTTTTACAAATTGCCAATCGGTCCCCCCAGATAGTGGCGAATGGCGTTTGTTGATTTGGTCTCTAATTGCTTGATAACGCTCGTCATCACGCAATGGTTGAACATCTTGGATAACACGAAACGGCTGGTTATCAATAGAGAGAATAAAAGACATGGCTTAGCATTCCTGATAAAGCAGGGGCGAGTGCACTCGCCCCATGATCAGTTAGTAGAGGTTGCGAGAGAGCTTGAACGACTTGAACAAGCGTTGCGTGAACGGGTTAGTAGCCGCTTGGGCATTCACTCGATAGATCATCCCACCCCCGTCGACATTGAACTGATAGTCAACGGACGTGGTACTTGCGGAGACAACAGCCCCTCTATCCAGTAAGCGGAACAGCGCCCATGGTCCTCGAATGACCACACTACGCGGCGACAAGTTGGTCTTTGTCGGAACCAGCGTCAGTTTTGATGTTGCTGAGTCGCGTAATGTATTTGGCCAGATTAGCTCGATGTTGTCTCTTGGTCCGTGACTATAGGTAACATACTGCCCATCGACATTCAGAACACTGCGACGTTTATTACTGCTCAAACGTAACGGCTCAACCGAGAAGCTCACATCCAAAATCCCTTTACGATTAAAGAAGGCTTCACGGATTTTTTGCGCTTGGCGGATCTGCGCCAATAAATCACGGCGGATCAGGGAGCCATCCACGCCTTTGTCTCCCACTGAAATGTTTTCATCAATAAACATTTTCAGTTGCGTGTTGTAGAAGTTATCAAGCGTGCCACCCGGCGCGAAGAAGCGCTCAAAGTCCGTCAACGATGCATCTTTATTCGCCTTAGGATTAAACGGATAGCGATTGGCCAACTTTTGCTGGTATGGCCGATAAACATCTTGATACCAACGGACTTCCAAGTGCTTAATCGCAGCTTGTTTGACAACATGCCAGCTCTCGTCTGCCAGCTTATCCACCATGCCGTCAAGTGGCTCTGGCAAGCCTGTGGCGATACGCTTAAGCGTATAAATGGGGTCTGTATTAACCAGTTTCACGCGGGCTTTGGTGGCATCGAGCGCAGCAGTGCCAACATCCTGTGCATCTTGAATCGACTTCAAGTAACTCTTCAGTTCTTGAACCGACGCGAGAACTTCATTCAAGTAAGCGGGTTTATCATTCACCGCTTTTAGCAAGCCATTTAAGTCAGCAAACGGCGCTTGAATTTGTGATGCCACCTTGTATTTAGGGTTTTCTGCAATGGCATCTTGCGCTTCTTCATCTAGCCCCAAACCAGACGCTAGCTGCGTGTTAGTCTCCAACGTGCGTAACAAACGTTGTAGCGGTCCCACGTGGCCGGTGAAGTTATCCAGTACCGACACTGCATCGTTGATATCACTGAAGAATTTGACATCAATTTCATTAAGAGCCATTCGCCAGCTGTTGGTATAGTCAGCGACATAAAGATCGCGAATTTTATTACGCAATGCCTTCTTATCGGCTTTGCTGAACTCTGCCGTCTCGGCTTCACCCAGCACCCAACTATCAATCAGGGCCAAATCAGAGACAGATTGCAGCTTGGGCACAAAGTAATCTTCGAAGCCTTTTTTAGTTAGCATTTGCGGAATGTACAGGTTGTCACTGTCCACTTCCCTTTCTTCAAACACCACATCAAATACCGGCCCAACAGCATTACGTAAGTTCATTGGCGCGCCCAATACTGTCTCGGCATCCAGCTTCAAGTTACGATATACACGCTGATCGGTGGGCATGGTGCGAAGGTCTGCTTGAGCGCGGGCAATGGTCATATCGTAAGGGCGCATCACACGCTCCGCCACCTCATCACCTTGACGACGTGCTGCGGTTAGGTCCGTGTGTCGCATGGCGTAATCCAGGTGACCCAGTAAACGTTCTTGAATGACCTTTTGCCCTGCGAACTCACGCTGCCACTGCTGGCTGAAATAATCCATCACGTAATCGTGATAGCGACCACTTTTATCAACCATCATGCGATAGACTCGCAAGGCCACCCACTGTTCTTGATCCGTCGTAGCCTGATTCAAATCTACCACGGTATCTGCCATTAATAACGGCAAGAAACGGCTCTTCAGCAAGTTGAGGTAAGTTTGCTCGACTTTAGGACCAATCACATGCCCCTGATAAAGACCAAAGTCAGAAATGTATTTGGGCTTTTCGCGGAAAAAGCCAAATTCTAACGTGGCTTGGCGGATCTGATTAAGCGGCTTCAATACCTCACGCTGGGATGCGCCATCAGCACTGCTTGGGAACTGTGTTTTATATTGATCAACCTTGGTCAATACCGCATCAGCATGCGCGACGTTAGCCAAATAATAACGGTGCCAAGTCCCCACCAGTAGCACAGTGGCAATCGAGCACGCCAATACCGACATCCCCATCAGGCGGCGCTTATGCTTGGCGACACGGAAGTTATCCGATGCGAGCCCTGCCTCTGGATAGATGATGTTGCTAAACAGTTTTTGGGTAAAATACACCGTCGAATTTTTCGACTTCTGCGCGTGGTTGACCGCGTGTGACAACCCATAACGACGAGAAGCGGC
>NZ_PXUD01000085.1:0-4214 GCF_003390965.1 Salinivibrio sp. HTSP | reverse complement strand
GAGTGTTCCTAGAGCAATTATAAAGGTGTCTGTCCCGTTAGTTCCGTTAGCTTAAAGAGCTTAAAGTGCCTGTCCCCGATAGGTTCGCCTGTCCCCGATAGGTCCGATAGTTATAGCTCGCCCGGTAGCTATACCCGCTTCACACTCTCGCGCACCACTAACGTTGGCTCGAGCTGCACGGTTTGGCTGTCACTTTGAGGGTCATCCAGTTTGTGGAGTAGGGTTTCGACAGCTGCTTGACCGAGACGGTACTTGGGCTGGTGAATAGTGGTCAGCGAGGGAGAGACAAATTTTGCCAGGTGGATGTCATCGTATCCCATGATAGAAAGCTCCTCGGGTACCCGAATGCCGAGTGCATTGGCAGCATTGATCGCGCCCATTGCCATCATATCATTGCCTGCAAAAATCGCGCTCGGCAAGGAGCCGCTCGCGGCAATCGCTTGCATGCCTTGATAGCCGCCTTCACACTCAAAGTCCGCTTCTACCATCCAGTCGGCGTTCTCAGTAAGTCCAGCATCGCGCAGCGCATCTTTAAAGCCTTGAAAACGGCGCTGTGCTTGTTGTTTAAGCAAAGGACCACTGATGCAACCAATCTGGCGGTGGCCACAGTCAATCAAGTGCTGGGTTGCTAAATAGCCGCCTTGATAGGAATTGTCTTGAATTTTATCGCAGGCAAAATCAATCGGCCCCCAATCCATTACCACCACGGGAATATCTGGATAACGATCAAAGCCTTCAATCCGCTCACCTTCCAAGGTCGAGCACATCAAAATCAAGCCATCGACCCGCTTTTGCAATAGCGTATCGATTGAAGCACGCATACGCTCAGCGTCACCTTCCGTGTTGCATAAAATCAAACTGTAGCCATTGTGGTAACAGCTACGCTCGACGCCCTTTACTACTTCGCCAAAAAACGGGTTGGTGGAAGTGGTCACCAGCATGCCAAAGGTTTTAGTGCGATTCACTTTTAGGCTGCGTGCCAGTGCCGACGGGGCGTAATAGTTAAGCTCTTTCGCGGCTTGGTTTACCTTCTCAGCGATGGCCTCACTCACATAACGGGTGTTGTTAATGACATGACTGACCGTCGATGTCGACACGCCCGCCCGTTTGGCAATATCTTTCATGGTCGCCATTTATCGCACTCCGCGTACTCAGGTGAAATAAGGATTAAGCATCTTGGTGGGCCAAAAACGCCTCAACATTTGCACGAGAAGGAATCGAGGTTTGTGCGCCACGCTGGGTCACGGATAATGCCGCCGCGGCATGCGCAAAGCGAATCGCCTGATAAAGTGTCTGTCCCTCTATCAGTCCTGTCACCAATGCCCCATTAAAGGTATCACCCGCGGCAGTGGTATCGACGACATCGACACGGAACCCAGGAATAAGCTGGCCAGCCTGTTCGCCTTTTTCACTCAGCCACACGCCTTGTTTGCCGAGGGTGATCAGTACAGTCCCTACCCCTTTTTCATGAAGCACGTCCGAGGCCGCTTGGGCACTGGCGGTGTCTGTTACCGCGATACCCGTCAGGCTTTGGGCTTCCGTTTCATTCGGGGTGATAATATCGACCGCGGCGAGAAGCGCGTCGCTCAGCGGTGCCGCAGGGGCGGGATTAAGCACCACCTGTGTCTTTGCCGCTCTGGCATGAAACGCCGCCTTTTCAATGCCACACATCGGTGTTTCTAACTGCATCAGTAAATAGTCAGCGTCGGCGATTTTTGTGAGATCATCGCTAATGGTATCCGCTGTCAGAGTCGCATTGGCTTCTGCGGAGAGCGCAATACTGTTCTCGCCCTGATCAGTCACTTGGATCATCGCAATCCCGGTCGGCGTATCAGGCTGTACCTTTATCGCACTGACATCCATCCCCTCTTGCGCATAAGACTGACGAATCTGCTGACCAAAGGCGTCGTCACCCACACTGGCAATAAAGGCAACATCAGCACCGCAACGCACCGCTGCCACCGCTTGATTCGCCCCTTTGCCGCCAGCTATCACCGCATAGTCTCGACCGTGTAATGTCTCTCCGGGACGAGGAAAACTAGAGACGCGTAAAACATGATCGGCATTGACGCTGCCAAGAACAACCAATCGGCTCATTACTATTCCTTACCGTTTTTAAATCAAAAAAGCACCACCCAGTGCGAACCCGATGGTGCTCACTATACGTTTCCCTGACGGCTTATTCAGCGATCGTTTCTTGGCTGATCACCTTAAGCGGCACGGGAATATAGCTGTCTACCGAATCGCCTTTCAGCACTTTATCCGCGGTTGCGACACCCAACTCACCAATCATACCCGGTTGCTGAGCGATGGTCGCTGCCAGATGACCACGCTCGACGGCTGCAATACCATCTTTGGTGCCATCAAAACCAACAATGGTGACATCTTTGCCTGATGCCTGCACCGCGCGCAACGCGCCAAATGCCATTTCATCGTTCTGGGCGAATACCGCTTCCACATCTGGGTGGGCGGCAAGCAGGTTTTCCATCACGTTCAGGCCTTTGGTACGGTCAAAATCCGCTGGCTGACTGGCGAGTAGTTCAACGTCGGTACCTTCAATGGCATCTATAAAGCCTTCACCACGCTCGCGTGCTGCCGAAGTACCGGCAATACCCTCAAGTTGGATCACTTTGGCTCGCTCACCGACTTTGCCGATGATGTATTCCGCCGCCATTTTACTGCCTTGGGCGTTATCAGAAGCAATATGGCTCACCACGTCCCCACGGCTCGCGCCACGGTCTAGGGTGATCACCGGGATCTCGGCGCGATTCGCAATACGAATGGCGTTTGAGACCGCGTCTGAGTCCGTCGGATTAATCAAAATGGCTTTAACGCCACGGATGGTTAAATCCTCCACATTCGATAGCTCTTTACTGGCGTCGTTTTGCGAATCAAGCACCAAGAGCTCATAACCAAGATCTTGTGCTTTTTGCTCTGCGCCCTCTTTCATGGTGACAAAAAATGGGTTGTTTAAGGTTGAAACCACGATTGCCATTCTATCTTCCGCTTGCGCACTGATGCTAAGCGTTGACGACAATAGTGCAGTGGTAATCAAGGTAGTCAGTTTTTTCATGCGTCCAGTCCTTTTGTGTTTGTAGGGTATTGTTTTTGCTTACTAATAAAACAGAAATAAAAGTGTCTGTCCTGCTAACTAAAGTGTCTGTCCCGCTAACTTTAGTTTCTAGAGGAGAATCGTCTCGGCTCTTTCCTGTACTCCGTAAGCGAAGCGCTCCGTATTCCCATTCCCGAATGCCAACTTAAAGTGTCTGTCCCGACAAGCTTGAACAGAAATAAAAGTGCCTGTCCCAACAAGCTAGTCTCTAGTTTCTAGAAGAGAAGCGTCTCGGCTCTTTCCTGTATTCCGTAAGCGAAGCGCTCCGTATTCCCATTCCCGAATGCCAACTTAAAGTGCCTGTCCCAATAAGCTCTCCTGTCGCAACAAGCTCTGTCTCAAACAGCTATTTGTTTTTGTTATCCACCAGGACGGCGAGCAGAATCACCACCGCTTTGGCAATCATTTGGTAGTAAGACGACACGTCCAGCAGGTTAAGGGCATTGTTCAAAAAGCCGATAATCAGCGCACCAATCAATGTGCCCATGATCTTGCCTTTACCGCCCATCAGGCTGGTGCCACCCAGCACTACCGCGGCAATCGCATCAAGCTCATAGCCAGTACCGGCAGTCGGTTGTCCGGAGGACAGGCGCGAGGTGACGATGATCCCTGCCAGCGCCGCGAGCATGCCACACAGGCTATACACGCCCACCTTGATTCGGTCGACATTAATGCCTGATAACCGCGCCGCTGACTCGTTGCCACCGAGTGCGTAGATATAACGGCCAAAGCGGGTATGATTAAGCAAGTACCAGGCACCGATAAACACGATAGCCATCAACCACACGGGGACGGGAATGCCCAACAGGTAGCCGGTACCAAACCAGGCAAACGCATCGGCGGTATCAGTAAAGCCCGTTGAGATGGGGCGGCCATCGGTATACACCATGGTGACACCGCGATAGAGGGTCATGGCTACCAAGGTGGCAATAAACGCCTGTACCTTGCCTTTGGCCACCACGACGCCAGTCATGGCACCAATCGCCGCGCCTGCAAACAAGGCGGTAGTTACCGCCACTAACACGGGCACCTCAACCGCAATCAAACTCGCGGCAAACGCACCACACAGCGCCAACACCGAGCCAACACTCAAGTCGATACC